>DATIVB010000285.1:0-3762 GCA_035466375.1 Chondromyces sp. | reverse complement strand
CGCGAAGAACGCGGTCTCCTCGAGCACGCCGTCGGGCTCGCGGCTGCCGGCGCGACGCCGGATCACGCCGCCCTCGGGGTCGTCGGTCGCGGCGGAGTAGCCCACCACCTCGAGGGCCTTCGAGTTGAGGGCCGCGAGGTGGCCCGACTGGTGGATGATGACGATCGACACGTCGGTGGAGACCGCGTCGAGGTCATCGCGGGTCGGGTGGCGCAGCTCGGCCAGCTGCGCGTTGTCGTAGCCGAAGCCGATGATCAAATCGGTCTGCTCGACAGCGGCGGCGTTGGCGGCGGCCCACTCCCGCAACGTCTGCTGCAGCGACGCGATGTCCGTGACCTCGCCGTCGGGCGGCGCCAGCATGTTGGCCGACAGCGCCTGCAGGCCGCCCATGAAGACGTGGCCGTGGGCGTCCACGAAGCCCGGCAGCAGGGCGCGGCCGGCGAGGTCGATGACCTCGGTCTCCGGGCCCTTGTGGACCATCACGTCGGCCTCGGCGCCGACGGCGAGGATCTTCCCGTCCTTCTCCGCCACCGCCTCGGCCCGCATGGCGGCATCGTTCATGGTCAGGATCGTGCCGCCGTGCCAGATGCGGTCGGCCGGCTCCTGGGCGAGCACAACGGAAGAGCAGAAGGACATCGTCAGCGCCAGCAATCCCGGTCTCATTTGCACACCTTTCAAAGCTGATCAAATCGGTTGAATCTTGAAAGGTGCTCGTCTATTCCAGCGGACTTGCGGGCCCTTTTCCATGCAAACTGCCCGCGGACGGGTCATGTCGGTCCGTGGGTACATCTTGGCCCACTGATTCATGGCTCGGCGAGCTTGCGCAGCCCGATCACGGGTCGGCCCTGATGGGAGCAGAGACCCCGGTTACAGGGGGCACCGGGTCCGGAAATTCCCCGGGCCGGATCAGCTCGCGGGGGCGACCCAGCTCGCGGTTCGCAGCAGCTCTTCGAGATCGGTCTCGAGGGACTGGATGTCGCCGTCGAAGATCGGCGCGCCGAGGATGTGGAGGTCGTCGAAGTCGCGGTCGTAGAGCACCCAGCGCACCCACAGGTACTCGCCGCCCTCCTCGTCGAGGCGCGGCTCCACCACGCGCAGCGCCTCGAAGCCGCCGAGCGACACCGGCGCGACCGCCGCGTCGCCGCACTCGATGCGGAAGGCCTCGCCCACCGTGTCGAAGGTCTCCTCGAGACCCAACGGCAGGGCGAAGACGAACAGCGCCTCGCCGTCCTCCCGGATCCACTCGGAGCGCTGGCCCTCATCGATGCCGTACTGCCACAGCGCGGGGTCGTGCCCGCCGCTCCAGCCGAGGGCGTTGGCCGAGAGGTCGAGGTCGCGGTCGAGACGGTTGGCGAAGGCACCGCTGAGCAGCGGCGGCAGGGCCATCAGCAGCAGGGTCACGGCCGCACCCGCCGCCGCCACCCCGCGCCAGCGCGCTGGCCTGTCGTCAGGCCGGGTCCGCCGCACCAGCACCGAGGCCAGGTGGGCGCTCTCGAGCTTGGTGAAGAAGAGCACGATCAGCCCGACTGTCACGGCGCCAACGGCCTCCGCCGGACCGCCGGAAAGGAGAAACATGGCGGCGACGAAGACGAAGGCCAGGGCCTCGCCCACGAAGTCGAAGGCGGCCAGAACCGGGTGTCCGGCATACAGCAGCCCGGCGCCGGGGAAGGCCAGCGACAACGCCGCCGCCAGCCCCCGCGATTTGAAGCGGACCCCGCAGTGGGAGCACGCCGGCGGCGACTTCGGCGAGGCGGTACCGCACTCCGGACAGTGCCACAGCGGCACCGGGCGCGGCGCGGAGTGGTCGCCCGGCAGGAGCTGCTCCGTGACCCTCGGCAGCAACAGCGCGAGCAACTTGCGGTCGCCGCGCTCCGAAATCGCCCACTTCTGGCTGCGCCCCTGCGCGGGCTTCAAAGTCAGCCCGCCCCACCTCAGCGTCAGGCTTTTCACCTGTCCCCAGGTGTAGGAGCGGATGCAGGTGTCGGCGAGATGGGGCTTGCGGAGCATGACCTCAACCAGCCTGCGGTCGGTGACGACCAGCGCCACGCGGAAGAAGAGCACGTACCACATCCCGAGGCCGAGGACCTCGAGGAAGCGCGGGTTGTGGACCGCCGGGGCGACGTGGAGCACCGTCTCGTCGGCATCGAGCACCCGCTCGAGGTGGGGGCGGATCGCCGTCCACAGCTTCTCGCGGGCCGCGATCTTGCGCTGCGTGAGGAACCGCTCCTCGCCGGCGAAGCAGCGGACGGCGCCGGTGACCGGCGCGAACTGCTCGTCGAGTGGCCCGAGAGCGGCCGGGTTCCAGCACTGGCCTTCGACTGCCTTCACGGCCTCACCTCCATCCCGTTCCACCTTCAAGTGTATGCGCTGGAAACAGATGCCCCGCCGAGTCTCGCATTCTTTGACAGAACCGTAACAGAGTCCCGGCGGTACCACGTATCCCAATCTTCCACTCCTAACCCCGCCGGTACCACGTATCTCAATCTTCCACTCCTGAGGCTCTGCTATCCTGGGTCCCTCCCGTCCACGCGCCGGAGGCAATCCAATGGCGCGGAAACCACGAATATTTGTTCCTCACGCCCCGTATCACGTCTACTGCCGGGTCGGTCGTGGAGAGGCGGCCTTCGCAAGCCGGGATGAGAGAGATCATTGGCTCGACACTGTCCGCGAGGTTGTGCGAGACCATCGAATCAAGGTGCTCGCCTGGTGCCTGATGTCCAACCACTACCACCTGGTTCTGCGATCCGGACCAGCCCCACTGTGGCGCGCGATGGCCCGCATCCAGAGGAGGATCTCGTGGCACTTCAATCGAAGCCGCGGCATCAAAGGAAGGCTCTGGCAGAGCCGGTATCGCGCGAAGCTCATTCGTGATGACATCTACTACAACCAGGCCCTCGCGTACGTGCACCTGAACCCCGTTTCGGCCGGTTTGGTTCGCGATCCGGCCGAGTACCGATGGAGCGGCCACCGCGAACTCATCGGTCGGGCGAAGCATCCACTGATCGACGTCGCGGAGGCGCTCGTTTCATTCGGCGGCAACACCGCTGCTCGACGCGCGGCCTATCTGAACCACGTTCGGCTCGTCCTGGAGGCCCGGTGGTTTGCCGACGGGGTCAGCAAGCTTCCCTGGTGGAGGGTTGTCGCCGACGACGAACAGACGGTCGAAGAACCGGATGCGCCGGCCGAAGCTGTGTGGTTCGACGAGAGACCCATTGACATCGGGGATGGGAAGCCGCTCCCCCTGGAGACGGTTGCCGGCTGGTTTGAGGACGTTGTACCTGATGCCGAAGGTCGGTTGCGGTCACGGACCCAACGTGGACAGGATGCCCAACTTCGACGCTTGTTCACAGTGCTCACCATCCTGGAGATGGGCTATCGCAGCACCGAGGTTTCAGAGCTCTTGAACCGGAGCCCGAGTTCCGTCAGTCGATGGCTGTACGAGGGTCTGCTTCTCCGCTCGAGCGACGCGCGCTTCGAAGAACAGCTGGCCATCGTCAAGGGCGAGATGGAACAACGGATTTCGGAACTTTGAGATACGTGGTACCGGGTCAGGCCTCGACGAGCTGGCGGCTGACGAGGCGGCGGTACAGGCCGTCGGAGGCCATGAGCTGGTCGTGGGTACCGGTTTCGATGACGCGGCCGCCGTCGAGCACCACCACCCGGTCGGCGTTGCGCACGGTGGACAGCCGGTGGGCGATGACCAGGCTGGTGCGGCGGGCCATGAGCCGCTCGAGGGCGTCCTGGACCAAGGACTCGGACTCG
>DATIVB010000284.1:0-3872 GCA_035466375.1 Chondromyces sp. | reverse complement strand
ATCAGGGTGCCGCGGTTGTTGCGGGCCTTGCGCACCTCCTCGGACGGCGCGCGCCGCCGCACGTACTCGGCCACCAGGGCGCCGAAGAGGATCGGCGTGTTGAGCTCGATCGGCAGGTACATGCCGAGCGCGAAGGCGAGGGCCGAGATGCCGAGCATCTCGACGATCAGGGCGATGGCGGCGCCGACCCCGTACAGCAGCCACGGCGCCTCGGCGGTCGACATGACGCTCTGGATCACCGCCGCCATGGCATTGGCCTGGGGCGCCGGCATCGGCTCCGGGTGGGCCGCCGACACAACGTAGCCCTTGGTGGACGCGAAGAGCATGATGGCCCCGGTGACCGTGATCGAGGCGACCGCCGCGGCGAGGATGTTCGACCACTGGATGCGGCGTGGCGTCGCGCCGAGCCAGTAGGAGATCTTGAACTCGGTGACCAGGGAGCCGGTCATGGACAGCGCGGTGCACACCACCCCGCCGATGAGCAGGGTCGCCAGCATCCCCTCGGGCCCCGTCAGCCCGAGCTTCGCCAGCACCACCGCGGCGACGATCAGCGTGGTCAGGGTCATGCCCGAGATCGGCGTGATGGAGATCATCGCCACCGCCCACGCCGAGACCGCCGCGAACAGGAACGAGATGACCAGGGTCAGGATCAGGCTCAGGGTCGCGAGCCGGGTCGCGCCGGGGAGCCCGGCCAGCACCGAGTAGCGGAAGTAGATCCAGATCGCGCCCGCGACGACCACCGTCAGCAGCGCCACCACGCCGAGCGGGATGTCGGAGTCGGTGCGGTGGGTCGAGCGCTCGAGTCCGCCCGAGGCGAGCTTGCGGATCTCGGCGAAGGCCTTGCGGGTGGCCTGCACCATCACCGGCGACATCTTGACGATGGAGATGATACCGGCCATGAAAATCCCGCCGATGCCGATGAACCGCACGTAGTGGTCGAAGATGTCCTCGGCCGACATCTCCGAGATCGGGACGAGCCCCTCGGTGACCGGCCCCGGGATGTGGGCGCCGAACCAGGCGACGAGCGGGATGAGCACGAAGTAGCCGAGAAACGACCCGGCGCAGATGATCGAGGCGTAGCGCACGCCGATGATGTAGCCCAGGCCCAGTACCGCCGCCGAGGTGTTGATGGCGAACACCGCCTTCACCTTGTGGGTGAGCCCGTCGAGGGCGCCCACCAGCGAGGTGGTGAAGACGTCGCGCCAGGCGCTGAAGGTCAGGGACACGAAGTCGAACAGAAAGCCGACCCCCATGGCGGACACCAGCACCTTCGCCTGCTGGCCGCCGCGCTCGCCGGTCATCAGGATCTCGGTGATCGCGGTGCCTTCGGGAAAGGGCAGCTTGCCGTGCATCTCGGCGACGAAGTAGCGCCGGAACGGGATCAGGAAAAGCACGCCGAGGGCGGCGCCCAGAAAGGGCACGATGAAGATCTGGAAGAACGAGGTGCGGTCCTGGAGCCCGAGGACGAAGATCGCCGGCATGGTGAAGACCGAGCCGCCGACCAGGATCCCCGAGGTCGCGCCGACGGCCAGGATGTTGACGTTCTCGAGCAGGGTCGAGCGCCGGGCGAGGACCGCCGACAAGCCGATCGCGAGGATCGAGATCGGGATCGCCGACTCGATGCCCTGACCGAGCTTGAGCGCGATGTAGGCCGCTGCCGCCGAGAACAGCACCGCCATGCCGAAGCCGATCGCCACCGAGCGCAGCGTGACCTCGAGCACGCCCTTCTCGCTGGGGATGACCGGCGTGTAGCTCTCGCCCGGTTCGAGCTCGCGGTAGGCATTGTCGGGCAGCTTGAGCCTCGGCTCGGCATCGCTCATGAACACCCCCATCAGCCGGAATCGAGGGGCATTCTACACGCGCCGGCCACCTTCGAATCGTTCAGACCGATCGATGAGTCCTTTGAACCACGGAGGCACAGAGGGCACAGAGCCGGGTTAAGGGTCAAGGGTTAAGAGTGAAGGGTTCAGGGGCAAGGGGTCACGGGTCAAGACTCGCGCATCCAACCCGTCATGCTTCACCGCTTCACCTCTTCACCTCTTCACCCGGACTTGGCGGGTGGGTGGAAATCCGAAATCCGAAATCCGAAATCCGAAATTTCCGGGCGGGTGGGCGGGCGGGGCCCTCAGCCCTCGGCCCGCGACGCCGCCTTGCCGCCGACCACCAGGCGCTCGCGCAGGCGGTCGGCCGCGTTCGTCAGGACCATGTAGAGGCATGGAACGACGAACAGGGTGAGCAGCGCCGACAACAGCAGGCCGCCGATGACGGTGACCGCCAGCGGCGCCATCAGCTCCGCGCCCTCGGACGGGTTGAGGGCCAGGGGGAGCATGCCGATGGCGGTGGTGCTGACCGTCATGATGATCGGCCGCACCCTGAGCGGCGCCCCCTGGAGGACGGCGTCGCGGCGCCCGACATCGCCGCCGCGGCGGCGGATCTCGATGTACTCGACGAGCAGGATGCCGTTGTTGACGACGACCCCGGCGAGCAGGATCAGCCCCAGCATGACCGGCGCCGAGATCGGCAGCCCGGTGACGAGCAGCGAGGCGACGACGCCGATCAGGGCCATCGGGATGGCGATCATGATCACCAACGGGTTGACGAAGGACTCGTACTGGACCGCCATCACCGAGAACACCATGAAGACCGCGAGTGCGATGGCCGTCAGCAGGGTGCGGCGGTTGGCCTCGATGGCCTCCTCCTGGCCTCCGAACAGCATCCGGTAGCCCTCGGGCAGCGGCATGCCGGCAAGCTCCTCGCGCACCGCAGCCGTCGCCTCGCCCACCGACCACACCGCCGGCAGCACCGAGGCCGTAATCCGCACCACGCGGTTCTGGTTCTCGCGCTCGATCGACGGCGGCGCGAGCCCCTCGGAGACGTCGGCCACGTCGCGCAGCCGCAGCGGCATCCCGCTGCGCGGGAAAAGGGGCACCGCCGCGAGGTCGGCCGCGGTCTCCACCGTGTCGCGGGCGAAGCGCACCCGGATGTCGTACTCGCGGTCGCCTTCGGTGAATCGCGTCGGCACCGAGCCGCCGACCGCTGTGCGCACCGTGCGGCCCACCTCGCCCACGTCGAGGCCGAGGTCGGCGGCCCGCCGGCGGTCGATCGCGACCCGCACCTCGGGGCTGATGTTCTCGTACGAACTCTCGACCCCGACCAGGCCCCCGAACCCCTCGAGCCGTGCCCCGACGTCGAGGCCGATCTGGCGCAGGGTCGGCAGGTCGTCGCCGAAGACCTTGATTTCGATGTCCTCGGTCCCGGTCGAGGTCCGCAGGCCGCGGATGCGGGGCGGGCTGACGCGGATCCGGGCGTTGGCGAGCTCGGGGACGGCCGCCAGCTTCTCCTCGACGAGGATGATCCAGTCCGCGGCACTCATGCCGCGTTCCTTGCGGGGCTCGAGCTCGATGCTGAGCAAAATCCGGGTCGGGCTGAAGACCGCGCCGCGCCCCCAGATAAAACCGCCCGCGGTGGTGAAGACGTGCACGACCTTGGGCAGGCTCATGACCGCCTCCTCGGCGGCCAGGCTCGCCCGGTTGGTGACCTCGAGCGGGGTCTCCGGCGGCATGGTGAAAAAGATGGACAGCCGGCCGTCGTCGACCGGCGGCAGGAACTCGTTGCCGAGCCGCGACGAGGCCGCCAGCGCTCCGCCGAAGAGCAGCACCGCGCAGGCGATCACCGCCAGGCGGTGGCGCAGCAGCCACGGCAGACGGCGCCGGTACGCGCTCTCGACGACCGCGACCGCGGCGGGCACGAAGCCGAGCCAGCGCGAGCGCTCGAGACGCGAGGTCGAGCGCAGCTTGAAGAGCTGCGCGGACAGCATCGGCACCAGGGTCAGGGCGACCACCAGCGAGGTCAGGATGGCGAACGAGATCGTC
>DATIVB010000283.1:0-1829 GCA_035466375.1 Chondromyces sp. | reverse complement strand
ATCATTGACATGCAGGGCATCACCAAAATCTACGACACCGGCAAGATCAAGGTGGAGGCGCTGCGGGGCATCGACCTCGTGGTCGGAAAGGGCGAGTTCGTGGCGGTGGTCGGTCCCTCCGGCTCCGGCAAGTCGACCCTGCTCAACCTCCTCGGCTGCCTCGACACGCCCTCGGGCGGCAGGTACATGCTGTCGGGCGAGACGGTGGCGGGCCTCGACCGCGACCACCTGGCCGACATCCGCAACCGCCGGGTCGGCTTCGTGTTCCAGAACTTCAACCTGCTGCCGCAGCTGACGGCGCTCGAGAACGTCGAAATGCCGCTGCTGTTCGGCGGCGTCGGCCGCGCCGAGCGGCGGCGGCGAGCGCTCGCCCGTCTCGAATCGGTGGGCCTCGCCGACCGCGTCGAGCACAAGCCGACCGAGCTCTCGGGCGGCCAGATGCAGCGGGTCGCGATCGCGCGCGCGCTCGCCATGGACCCCGACATCATCCTTGCCGACGAGCCCACCGGCAACTTGGACACCGGCTCCGGCTCCGACGTCATGAGCGTGCTCGACGACCTTTCCGAGCAGGGCCGGACCCTGATCGTCGTCACCCACGACAAGGCCCTCGCCCGCCGCGCCAACCGCATGGTGGAGATCCGGGACGGGGTCGTCGTGCACGATGGACCGGCGGAGGCGAATTAGGAATTCGGAATTCGGAATTCGGAATGACCGCCCACCCTCCCTGATCGGGAAACGTATCTCTGACAATAACTTTCGAGCGAAAATTCCTAATTCCTAATTCCTAATTCCTAATTCTCGAGGCATCGCGAACGTCTTCGCGATACAATTGAATTGAGGTAACGGGCATGTTCGAAGACGAGCTCACCCCCACGCGGCGGCAATATCCGAGGATTCCGTCCGAAAACGTCGTCCTGATCCACCGCATCGGGCCGTCGGAGCAGCAGGGCGAAGCGACGGCCCGCCAGCTCGGCCTCGGCGGCCTCATGATCTCGAGCCTCGAGCCGCTCGGAGTCGACTCCTTTCTCAAGCTCAAGATCAGCATCGACGCCGACGTGGTCGAGGCCACCGGCCGGGTGGTGTGGGAGCGGCCGGCCGACGACGGCTCCTACGACGTCGGGGTGGCCTTCGTCTCCATCGACAGCGCCCACTCGGACACCATCCTCGCGCAGATGCTGCGCAGCGACGCGCTCTGAGCCGGGCGCCGGACCCCCCTTCATCCAAGGTCAGGATCTCCTCAGTAATCCAGGGTGAGGATGCGGCCGTCGGTGAAATCGAAGAACGCCTCCCTGTCGGCGACCTGGACCCCCGGCGCGAGGTCGTCCGCGGTCCTTCCGGCGGCCTTCAGGCATCCCGGGCGGGCGTAGATCGGAACCCCGGCCCCGAGCAGGGCCGCGATCTGGGTCTGCGAGGTCGGGAATGGGCTGTAGCTCGGGTCCTCGGCCTCGGCGAGCACCACCTCGATCCCGTGGATGTCGAGGTAGACCAGGACGTCGCGGTCCTCGGCCATCATCTGCGCCATCTGCAGGGCCATCAGCACCCGGTGCGGGTCCTCGGCGTTCCGTACGGCACCCAAACCGTGGATCAGCCGTGACCACGGTCTGAGCTGCTAACCTGCCACGACCTCCTCAGTGCGGGCGTGCTTGACGCGGTGGCCGCGCAGGCGTTCGGAGAGGCGGTCGAGGTAGGTGTAGACCACCGGCACCACGAACAGGGTGAGGATGGTCGAGGTCATCATGCCGCCGGCGGTGGCGACGCCCATCGGGGCGCGCGCCTCGGCGCCCTCGCCGATCGCCAGCGCCACCGGCAGGACGCCGAAGATCATCGAG
>DATIVB010000282.1:0-2657 GCA_035466375.1 Chondromyces sp. | reverse complement strand
GATGAGGTAGTCGAACGCGCCGAGCTCGCGCCCGAGCCGGCTGAACTCCTGTGAGGCGTGGCCGGTGACGACGATCACCTCGGTGTCGGGGCAACAGGACTTGATCTGCCGCAGGGCCTCGATGCCGTCCATGCCGGGCATCTTGATGTCGAGCAGCACCACGTCCACCGCCCCCGGGTTGGCCTTCAGATACTCCAAAGCCGCGGCGCCGCTGGTGACCCCCTCGACCTCGATGCCCCGCAGCTCGATTCGCATGACGATCGAGCGCAGGAAGTCCTCTTCGTCGTCGACCACCAGCAGTCGTAGGGCCATCGACCGCGCCTCCTTTCGCCGCCCGCAGGCGGTCAGATCTGCGTCCTCGGCAACCGTACCCTGAACACGGTACCCTCGCCCGGCGCGCTGTCGAAGCTCATTGTGCCGCCGAGGCCCTTCATGATGGTATGACAGATCGAGAGACCGAGGCCGCTCCCTTCGCCGGGGGCCTTGGTGGTAAAGAACGGGTCGAAGATCCGGTCGTGCAGCTCCTCGGGGATGCCGCTGCCGTTGTCCTCGACCATGACCACCACCGAGTCGGCGATGACGCGGGTCGTCACCATGATCCGCCCGCCTTCGCTGACCGCGTCGAGGGCATTGTTGAGCAGGTTGAGAAAGACCTGCTGCAGCTGGGCGCGGTCGCTCTTGATCATCGGCAGCGCCGGGTCGAGCTGGCGGATGAGCTCGACGCCGCGGAAGGAGGCCTCGCGCTCGATGAAGGACAGCGCCTCGCCGACGACGTCGTTGACGTTGAAGGTGTCCTGGTGCGGCTCCATGCGCCGCGCGAAGCCCAGCATCCGGTGGGTGATGCCGCGCGTCCGATCGACGTGCGACTGGATCTTGCGCACGTTGTCGTGGAAAAGTTTGGCGTGCGGCGAGCTGGCGAGAAACTCCTCGTCGATGAGGTCCTCCATCAGCCCGGCCAGCTCGCCGATCGCAGCCAGTGGGTTGTTGATCTCGTGCGCGACCCCGGCGGCCATCCGTCCCAGGGAGACCAGCCGCGCGGAGTGCGCGAGCTGGGCTTCGGTGGCCACCCGCTTGCGGTCCTCGGCGGCGAGCCGCGCCACCATCTGGCGGGTGTGGAACACCACCGCGCCGCCGACCAGGAGCGACGCCGCCAGCATCGCGACCAGCTCGACCTTCAACGCCTGCCGCAGCGGCGACATCGCCTCGCGCGGGTCGCGATCGACGACCAGCAGCCAGTCCTTGGTGGTCATCCAGGCGAAGGCGGTGAGCACGCGGCGGCCGTCTTCGGTTTCCCGCGAAACGACGTTGACCCCGGGGGGCGCGATCGAGGGGCTGAAGGGCGCCCGGCCGAGGATCTCGCCGTCGAACCGTGGCGGGGTCTGGTAGAGGCCGTCACGGTTGACGATGTACGCGTTGCCGGTGAGCCCGACCTGGCCGCTGCGCACCAGCCGCGTGAAGACCTCGGAGTCGATGGTGGCGCGCAGGATCCACGGCTCCGGGACGTCCTCGCGGCGCACCGCGATGACGAAGTGGGGCACGCGGCGGAAGCCCAGGAACACGTCGCTGATGTAGACGCCGCGCACCATGGCCTCTTCGAACCACGGTTCGCCGCCGTAGTTGCGGTCCTCGAGCCGGAAGGGCCCCTCGTAGGCCAGGTGGTCGCCGGCGGCGTCGATGATGCCCAGGTCGACGAAGCTCTGTTGGCGCCGGTTGAGAATCTCGAGCACGTTGTGCAGTTCACCCTCTCTCACCAGACCCTCGAGGGAAGCCGTGTGCGCCAGAGCCTCGAGCATCGCCGTGCGCTCGGCGAGGAACAGCTGCACCGCGTTGGACCTGTTGACGGCGAGGTTCTGCAGTTGGGCGCGTTGCGCTTGCTCCTGCGACGAGGCGAAGTAAATGTAGATGGCGGCGCCCACCAGGTAGAGCGGGATCAGCGCCACCGCGAGGCCGGTCAGGGCCATGCGCCGGAAGAGCTGCTCGTAGCGGGCCTCCACGGGAGCCTCAGATGTCGCCGCTTTGACGCAGAAGGAGCCTCGCCTCGGCGCGGCGGATACGCTCCTCGTGCTCGGCCTTGCGGTGGCGGGCGGCGTGCAGCTTGTCGAGGAGCTCGTCGAAGCGGGCGGGCTTCTGGACGTAATCGAAGGCGCCGGACTTGAGGCCTTCGACGGCGGTGTCGATGGTGCCGTGGCCGGTGAGCAGGATCACCTCGACGATGGGGTGACGGTTCTTGATCGCCTTGAGGACCGTGATGCCGTCCTTGCCCGGCATGCGGATGTCGAGGACGACGACGTCGGGCTCGGCCTCCTCGAGCGCGGCGAGTCCGGCGTCGCCGTCGTACGCGGTGCGGACCCGGTGGCCCGCCTCCTCGAGGCGCAGGGACAGCATTTCCACGAAGTCCTTCTCGTCGTCGACGACCAGGATGTCGATGGGTATCTTGAGCATGGCTCGACTCCTACAGCAGACCGAGGATACTCCACCAGATGCCGGCTACAACCAGCAGCAGGAGGAGCAGCACGGGGGTCGCCACCAGCCCGGCGCGGGTGAGGTCGACGGCGCTGAACTGGCGGTACGAGTAGGCGATGGCGTTGGGCGGACAGCCGATGACCAGGAGCATGGCGAAGGAGGTGGCGCAGGCCAGGCCGAGGGCGAGGACGCGG
>DATIVB010000281.1:0-4582 GCA_035466375.1 Chondromyces sp. | reverse complement strand
ACCAGCCCGCCGAGGTCGCGCCGGCGGCGCACCCAGCCGACGACCTCGACCTCCTCGCCCAGCCGCGAAGGGTTCAGCGACGCGCACCACGGACGCTCCCACGCATTCATCGTCATGTTCTGCTCCGTTCGCGATCCCGATCCCGATCCCGTTCCCGTTCCCGCTCCCTCCGGAGTGAGCGTTCAGGCGCTGCCGGTCCGCTCGAGGAGCTTCGTCACGTACGCCGGCACCTCGTCGAAGGGAACCTCGGTCTGTTCCCCGCGGCCGAGGTCGCGGACCATCGCCGCGCGCTGCGCGATCTCGGCCTCGCCGACGATCACCACCGCGCCGGCGCCGAGCTTGCCCGCCCACTTGAGGCCGGCCTTCAGCGAGCGCCCCGTGACCTCGCACGGCGCCGTGATTCCGGACAGCGCGAGCGCCCGCGACAGGGACAGCGCGGCCGCCGTCGCGGCCTCGCCGATCGGCAGCACCGCCGCCGTCGGCCGTTCGAGCACCCGCCGGCGGAAGCCCTCCGGCAACACCTCCACGAGCCGGTCCTCGCCGATGGCGAAGCCGATGCCCGGGACCTGCGGTCCGCCGAGATCGGCGACCAGGCGGTCGTAGCGGCCGCCGCCGCAGATCACCGTGTCCTCGCCGAGCGCGGGCGACACCACCTCGAAGACGGTGCGCAGGTAGTAGTCGAGGCCGCGCACCAGGCGCGGCGCGCGACGCACCGGGATCTCGAGCGCCGCGAGTCCCTGCTCGACCGCATCGACGTGGGCCCGGGCCTCCGCACTCGCCGCCTCGGCCACCGGCGTCGTCGCCGCCGCGAGCTCCCGGCAGCGCGGCACCTTGCAGTCGAGGATCCGCAGCGGGTTGGCCTGCCAGCGCCGCTGGCAGTCGGCGCACAGCTCGTCGCGGTGGCCGACGAGCTCGGACTTCAGGCGCTCGATGAAGGCCGGCCGGTCCTCCGGGTCGCCGAGGTTGTTGAGGACGATCGCCAGGTCGTCGAAACCGAGCCGCGTGAGAAAGGTGTGGAGCACCAGCAGGACCTCGACATCCGCCTGCGGCGTCACGGCGCCGAGGAGCTCGATCCCGATCTGGGCGAACTGCCGGAAGCGGCCGCGCTGCATCTTCTCGTAGCGGAACATGGGTCCCAGATAGCTGAGGCGCAGCGGCTGCGGGCTCTGCCCGAGCCCGTTCTCGATGAAGGCCCGCGCCACGCCCGCGGTGCCCTCGGGGCGCAGGGTGAGCGAGCGGCCCTTGCGGTCGGCGAAGGTGTACATCTCCTTGGCGACGATGTCGGTGTCCTCGCCGACCGAGCGCACGAAGAGCTCGGTGGGCTCGAGCACCGGGAGGCGGATCTCGTCGTAGCCGAAGCCCGAGAAGACGCGGTGCGCCTCCGCCTCCACCGCGACCCACAGGCGCGAGTCCGGCGGCAGGATGTCACGGGTGCCCTTGACTTTGCGAATCATCGCCGCTCTCCATGCCTCACCCGGCGGCGCCGGGCGGAAAGCCGCACGCTACCACGGAGCTCGAGGGCCAGCAACATCGGCCCGTCCGCCGAGCCTCGCAAGCCGCAGAAAATCAGAGGCTTGTGGAACAATCGCCGGGGGGTCGGCGGCGGCAACGGCTTCTATCTCAACGAGATAAGGTTAAAATATTGAATTCAAGACACTTACATATTCCGGGGCCGAGGCGGGCCGGACTTCAGAAGTGCTTGCGTTTACATTGCCTTAACGAGTTTTCCGCAGGATTTTCCACAGGGTTTTCCACACCCTTCCAGGGGATGCCCCGAGGGCCGTCAGCCCCCCACTTCAGCACTCCGGACAGGGGTCTTCCCAGGGGACCGGACCGGCTCGCAGAACTCTCACCTCGGCACCCGTGAGATCGACCAGCGTGCTCGCCAGGCCGCCCGCTGTCGGGCCCTGGTCGAGCGCCAGCTCCGGCATGCCCGCCAGCGAGCGCAGGGCGTCGTCGGCCGTCGTGCACGGACTCGCGCCGTGGCGGTTGGCCGAGGTCCCGGTCAGGGGGCCAACCCGGTAGAGCAGGGCGCGGAGCTCGCGATGGGCCGGGATCCGCACCGCGAGCGTCGCACCGCGCGCCGCGGCCAGCTCGAGCTTCGCCGGGAGCACGACCGTCAGCGCCGCCGGCCACACCCGGCTCAGCTTGACGCGGAAGCGCTCCGGGACCACCACCAGCGATTCCAGCTGCTGCCAGTCGGCGCACAGCACCGGCAGGCCGAGCTCTGACGGCCGGCCTTTGAGCGCGTCGACCCGCTTCCTGGCAGCGGCAGAACGCGGATCCGCGGCGAGGCCGTAGAAGCTCTCGGAGGGAATCAGCACGACACCCCCCGTGGCCACGACCTCGGCCACAGGGCGAACCGCCGCGGTGACCTCGTCCGGCGCCCGGAACGGCAGGACCTTCACGCGCCTCCCAGGAGAACCCGCGCGTGGCTCCGTGCCGACGCGGTGAGCTCTTCGCCCGCCAACATGCGCGCCACCTCGAGCTCGCGCTCCTCGGCCGACAGCTCGGCGACCCGTGTCACCGCGCGGCCCCTGGCGGTGACTTTCTCGACCCTGAAGTGGCCGTCCGCGCGTGCCGCCACCTGCGGCAGGTGGGTGACCACCAGCACCTGGTCGACCGCCGCCAGGTCCGCCAGCAGCTCGGCCAGCGCAGCCGCCGTGGCGCCGCCCAGACCCGAGTCCACCTCGTCGAAGAGCAGGGTCAGGCTGCCGCCGGCGCGGCGGCTGCGGAGCGCGGTGCGCAGCGCGAGGTGGACCCGCGACAGCTCGCCGCCGGAGGCGATCCGCGCCATCGGCCGCAGCTCCTCGCCCGGGTTGGCGGCCAGCAACAGCTCGCACTCCTCGACGCCGCCGGCGTCGAAGGCCACCGCCCGCCCGCCGCGCCGCAGCGGGCTCGAGGGGTCGGCGCGCGGCTTCCAGGAGAACTCGAGCCGGGTGCCGCCCATCGCGAGGCGTCCGAGCACCTCTTGCACCGCTTTCGCGAGCTCGGCGCCGGAAGCCTGCCGCGCGCGGTCGAGCTCAGAGGCGGCGCGATCGTACGCGGCCAGGGCCGCCGCGGCCGCAGCCTCGGCCTCGCCGAGCCGCTCCTCCACCGACTGCAGCTCGTCGCGCTCGCCGAGCAGACGCTCGCGGTGCTCGAGGACCTCGGCCAGCGAGCCCCCGTACTTGAGCATCAGCTGCTCGAGCAGGTGGAGCCGGGACTCGACTGCCTCGAGGTCGTCGGTGTCGCCGTCTCCGCGGTCGGTCAGCGCCTGCACCTCCCGCACGATCTCCTCGATCTGTACCCGCGCCTGGCCGATGCGCTCGGCCGCCGCCGCCAGCGGCATTCCGAACTCGGCCAGGGTCTCGAGCTCGCGCTCGGCCTTGGCGAGGCCGTCGACCACTGCCGTCTCGTCCTCGCTCAGGCGCTGCAGGAGCGAGCTCGTGAGCTCGGCGATGCGCGCGCCGTGGCGCAGCACGAGGCGCCGGCGGCGCAGCTCCTCATCCTCATCGGTCCGCGGGTCGGCGGCCTCGATCTCCCCGAGCTGGAAGCTGATGGCGTCGAGTCGGTCGCGGCGTGAGGCCTGGGCAGAGCGCAGCTGTGCGACTCTTTCGGCCGCTTCGGACCAGGCCGCGAAGCGCTCGGCGGTGGCGGCCAGCAGGGTGTGGTGGCCCGCGAAGTCGTCCACGAGCTGCCTTTGCACCGCAGCGTCGGCGAGGCCGTGCTGCTCGTGCTGGCCGTGGATAGCCAACAGGTGCGGCGCCGCGCGTTGCAGCGCACCTGCGGTCACCGAGACGTCATTGATCCAGCACCGGCTGCGCCCCCCCTCGCTGACCTCGCGACGTAGCACGATGGATTCTCCGGAGGGTATGCCGAGCTCCTCGAGCAGCGCCTCCATCTCGGGCGCCTGCTCGGAGGAGAACACGCCTTCGAGCTGCAGCTTGTCGTCGCCGGTCCGCACCATCTCGGACTGCGCGCGCTGGCCGCCGAGCAGCTTCAGCGACTCGACGAGCAGCGACTTGCCGGCGCCGGTCTCGCCGGTCAGGGCGACGAAACCGTCCCGAAGCTCGAGCTCCACCGCATCGATGATGCCGAGACCCCGGACCGAAAGCCGATCGAGCATGAGGCCACATGCTAGCTCGAAACACCGCGGAAGGTCCACCGCCGCGCTACAATCTTCCAGCCACCGCTGCCGGAAAAGGAGGTCGCTCATGAGCCACGCCCCGAGACCCGTCATCCGCTCCAGCAACGCGGTCCCGGCGCAGCCGGTACCGCGCTGCCGTGGCACCCTCATGCAGGTCATGCTGGGACCAGAGAGTGGCGTCCCCAACTTCATCACCCGGGTCTTCACCGTCGAGCCGGGCGGCCGCATCCCCTGCCACCGCCACGACGCCATCGAGCACGAGCAGGTGGTGCTCGAGGGCTCGATGGTGCTGAGCCTCGACGGCCGCGAGACCGAGGTCGGCGCGGGGGACACCGTCTTCATCCCGGCGGGGGTCAGCCACTGGTACGAGAACCGCGGGCCGGTCCCGGTACGCTTCGTGTGCGTCATTCCGCGCACCGAGGACTACCAGACCGAGTGGTTGGAAGGACCCGC
>DATIVB010000280.1:0-5885 GCA_035466375.1 Chondromyces sp. | reverse complement strand
CACAGCCCGCAGTAGTTGTTGCGGTCGAGCTTGGAGGGGTTGACCATCCATGGACACCCCCAGGCCCGGTCGGATCCGCCGGCGCACGGGTGCTCCCGGCACTCCGCGCAACGCTCGGTGTCGCGCACGCGGACCTCCGTGGCGGAGGCCATGGAGTAGACGCTGATCCACGAGTTGATGGGGCAGAGGTAGCGGCAGAAGCTCCGTCGCTTGAAGACGGCGTGGACGACGATCGCCGCCACCACCATCGCCGCGAGCACTGCAGCGGTCAGGGCCGGTCGCGTGACCAGGATCGTCGACACGGTGCACATGCTCAGGAAAAGGAGGTTCTGCGTCCACATGCGGGACATTCGGTGCGGCCACCTGCGGTTGAGGCCGCCGCTGCGCAGCGACCGTGAACTCTCGGCCCCCCGTCGCACCCCGATCAGACGGCGCCTCGCCAGCCACTCGCCGGCAAAAGGGATGGGGCACATCATGCACCACGCCCTGCCGCCTGCTGGGACCAGCACGGTGATCAGGAGGAACCACCACAGAATCCAGACCACCGTCACGATGACGTTGCGATTGCCGATGGGCGAGCCGACGAGGCCGGCGAGAATGAAGAAGAAGAGCACCAGCATATTGGGCAGAACCACCGCGAACTGGAACCACCGGCGGGTCACCAACCAGCCGAGGCCGGGAACGAGGCGTAACAGGTCGAGGCGCTTTGGGGGCGGCGTCCGACTGCCGCGCACCGTGTCGTCACCAATGACGCCAGTGACCATCAGACCGAAGACGGCGACCGTGATGCCGAAGGTCGCGATCAGGGCGAGGTGGTAGAGGCGGTTGGGTCGCACGATCATCTCGCCCTGCATGAAAGGGTGGAGAGTTCCGCAGGTCACCGAGCAGCGGTAGCGGTACTTGCCGGGTCGGCCGGCGGTGAAGACGATCTCCTCGGATTCCCGGAAGTCTTCGCCGGTGGACGGTTTGCGGGTCAGCACCGTGAGCGAGCCCGGACGGATCTCGGCCTCGATGTCATGCCCCTCGAGGTAAAACCCGTGCACGACATCGGTCGACACCAGGCGAAGATGGACCTCGCTGCCGGGGTCGACCGTGAATCGGTGGGGCTCGTAGGCGTACTGGTGGGCCGAGATCTCCACCCCATGGGGGGCACCCTGCTCGACGACGGCAGGTCGCGACAGCTGGGTTGCGACGAGGCAGAGAGCCGCGGCGACCACGGCCGGCCACCAGCGCCACAGGACGCCCAGGGCCGCCGTCGGGGACACTTCCCACGGCACCATCCCGGCGACGCCGCCGTCAACGAGATGCGCCGGCGAGCTTGGCCTTCGTGATGACAACATCCACCTCGGTTTCGATTCCGGATTTCACCTCGATTTGTGCGCTGCCTCCTTTCTGCTTGAGCTTCTTATGCCACACGGAGAGCTCGTACTGTCCGGGCGGCACGTCGCCGATCCGGTACCGGACCGGCGAATCGGCCGATTCGAACGCGACCTGCGCATACCACTGGCTCGGACAGACCACGACGTAGGCGGCCATCTCGAGGTGGAGCTTGCACAGGGTGATCACCAGCCCCGGTACGTCGAACGTGTGGTCGACGCTGACTCCCGGCCCCCAGGTGCCGATGTCGAGAGTCTCGCCGGTCCGATCGTCCAGGAAATAGACGTTGTGCTGCTCATTGTCGCTGTTGAGGAATGTGACGACGGCGCCCCGCGGGACCGCCAGGACGTGGGGGACGAAGACCAGCCCCGTCTGATCCATGGTGGCCCGAACCACCTCGGGCGATGGTGCGCCCGGCGCGACCGGGTCGAGCATGACCACCACGTCGCGCTCGTGCTTGGGGCCGTCGGCCCGGATGACGGCCATCTCGACGGTGATCGTTCCGGCCACGGTGCCGCACCCCGGGCAGGCTGCGCCGGCGGGACCGGCGAGGCCCGCCAAGACCGCGAGCGCCAGCGCCACGGCTCCGGAGGGTCGCGGCCGGTCAGAACGAGACACTGAGCAACAGGAAGAGAGTTTCGTCGAGACCCTCCTCCAGCTCCGCACCCTCGGGGTAGAAGGTGTACTCCACGTTGCAGAAGATGTTCGGCCGAATCATCATCTTGGCACCGGCGACGACCTTGTCGAAGTTCTGGTCCGGGTCGAGGCCGGGTACGTCCTCGGGGAGGTCCATCTCGAGCGACTCGTATCGGCCGTACACGATCATCCACGGGTAGACGAAGCCGAGCAGCTCTGCGTGCCAGGCCCGATTGTCAACCGCGTGGTCGGACAGATTTCCGTAGGGGTCCTTGTCCGAGCCCTCCATGTAGGCGAGCGACCAGTGAACGTCCTTGATGCGGTGCTGGAGACCGATCCCGAGCCGCCAGAAGTCGTCCTCGCCCTCCCAGACGTTGCCGTCGAGGTCGACCGTCCGGAGGTCGGCGGTACCGGTGTAGCCGAAGAGGGCGAGCTCGATGGCGTCGTCGCGCCAGAACTGGGCGCCGGTCGACAGGCTCTCGCTCGGCGGTTCGCGGCTGCGGTCGTACGCCATACCGCCGATCTTGTAGGCGAGGTGGCCGTAGAAGTCCTTGTTGTCGGAGTTGCGGCCGGCGCCGACGAAGCTGACGTCGCCCTCGGGCACGTTGCCGGCGGGCTCGTTCACGTTCCCGTTCGCGACACCGACGGCGTAGAACCAGCGCCGGCCGAGGCCGTTGAGCTCGAGGCCCTGCTGCGGGGCGATCGAGAAGTTGTTGCCACGAAACTCGGACAGGCCGGCCTGCTCGAGGTTTGGAGACGGCAGGAACCACGACGTGTAGGTGTAGAAGTGGGTGCTGTAGATATTGGCGTCGCGCGCGGTGAACAGGCCCATGGTCTGGGTCCCGACCGTTCCGATCCTGAGATTGAAGGCATGGTCGCGCCCGAACAGGCTCTGGAACTGCAGCCAGGCCTTCAGCGTCACCCAGGCCTCGGGGTCCTTGCCGCCGAAGTCCTTCTGAAGGCCGATGATGTCGCCGTAGAAGGAGATGTTGTCGCCGAGGTTGCCGGCCCACACCAGCTCGATCTCCTCGGGCAGCAGAAAGGTCGTGTTGGCCTTTCGAGTTCCGTCGGTGTCCACCTCGACCATGAAGCGGGAGATGAACGACAGCGGGGAGCTGCCGGGAATGTGGCTCGGCCACAGCGCCTTCGGCCACAGCCTCTTGTAAGCCTCGTCCCCGAGCTCGACGGGCTGCACCTTGCGGTAGCGCTCGTCGTCAGGGAATTGGTACCCCATCAGCCGGAACGACTCGCCGACGGAGTTGAGCCGCGGATAGGCCTGGTGGCAGGTCGCACAGCTCGTCGCGTACCGGCGCGCGAACGTGGGAACAGCCATTGCCTCGGCGGCGCACAAGAACAAGGCACCGCCCGCAAGCGCGAGAAGACGTACCCAATGAACCACTCTTTTCATGACCACCCCCCTTGTCGGCCCTCTTCCGGGCGAGGGCGCGGTTGACAGTTGACGAGGTCGTCCGACCCCGCCGGGCGAAGACTCCTAGTAGCCCTCCAATCGGAACGGCGACATCAGGAGCGGCCACGACGCGATCGCGGCGAGCGCCACGAAGCTCATGACTGATGCCACGCACAGACGCCGTTCCTCATCGAGTCGGATGGTGCGGTGAATGTCGAGCGGTCGCAGCGAGCGCACGAGACCGCTGCCGGCGCCGGCGATGACCGCGGTCGCCAGGAAGAGGTACAACGGGTAGCCGACGTACCCGTACTCCGCCGCGAGCAGGCACAGGGGACAGTGGTGCGTCGGCAGCTCGTAGAACGCTGGCCCGATCCACGTGATCACGGCGACGACGGCGACGAGGCCGCAGACGGTGGACAGCAACGGGTACAGGTAGGTCGGGCGGTGCCGGACGATCGACGACACGCCGACCGCGAGCGTGACCGAGAGGCCTCCGAAAAAGGCCAGGCGGCTCCACCCCACCGGCAGGCTCGCGACGCCCGCGCCGACCCCTCCGGCCCCCGGGTCGAAGACCGTCGCGCAGCATGAGGTGATGATGTCGGGGTCGAGGTCGGCGAAGTATCGGACCTGGAGCACGTTGTCACCGACCAGAACGCACGTGAGGACGAACAGGAACGCGGCCTTGAAACGGACGAGCCCGGTGCCGGCGGCCGCCGATGTGGCGCGGTCCGCAACCAGCCACAGGCCGCACAGCAGGAACGCCGTGATCTTGGCCGCGAGGGCCGGCACGCCGAACGGGCTGGCGTTGAGCGAGCCCACCGCGCACATGGCGCCGGTGAGCAGCGACTTGATGTGGTCGGCCGTGGCGACGAACACCAGCACCGAGAAGAGCTGGAGCGCGAGAATCAGCCGCAGGGTGGCCTCGACGAGGAACCACCGGCGCTCGCGGAGGAGCTGCTGTCGGCTGCTCGAAAGGTGGCTCCATCCCACGACTGCCGACAGGCCGACCGCAGTGGCGGCGATCGTGAGCCCGCAGACCATCATCGAACAACAGAGGAGGGCGAGGATGGGCGGGCTCAGAAGCATGGCGCGTCACCGGCCCACGAGGCGTCCGCCGCGCAGCTCGACGACGTGGGTGAAGAGCTCGGACCTGCAGACCGCCGGGTCGTGGCTCGTGACGATCACCGATTTCCCCTGGGAGAGAAGATCGAAAGCCAGATGGGTGAAGGACCTCGCGGAGATCGAGTCCAGGTGGGCGGTCGGTTCGTCGGCGATGATGATCTGAGGGTCGTTGACCAGAGCCCGCGCCAGGGCCACCCGCTGTTGTTCGCCTCCCGACAGGACCTCGACGCGCCGGTCAGCCTTCGACCCGAGGCCCATCATCTGCAACAGGGACCGCGCGCGGTCCTTGAGGTCGCCGTTGTGCCCGCTGTGAGGCAGCCCCGGGACCATCACGTTCTCGAGAGCGGTCGCGCGCCGGATCAGGTGGCGGTTCTGGAAGACGAATCCGAAGTGGTCCCTTCGCATCTCCGCCAGCAGGTCCTCGGACAGCCGGGTGACGTCGTGCCCCGAGACGGTGACCCGGCCGGAGGTGGGGCGCATCATGCAGCCGATGATGCCCAGCAGGGTCGTCTTTCCCGAGCCGCTCGGCCCCCTGATCAGCGTGATCGAGTGCTCGGGGATGCGGATGCTGACATCGTCGACAGCGGTGACGGCGCAGCGGGCCCTGGTGCCGAAGACCTTGCTCACGCCCTCGAGCTCGATCATGGTGGGACGCGGGTCGGGAGCGGCACGTGCGGTCTCGGTGACGGCGCGGAGCGGGACCCGCGGTGGCCGGGGCGACGATGCGACCTCTGCCAATTCGACGGAGCTGAGCCGGTACATCAGGAGTCCTCCGTTCTCACTGCATCTCCACGAGCACTGTCTCCGTGATCTCGTCGAAGCGCAGAACCCGTCGTCCTTCGTGGTCCTTCATGAAATCCTCGGCGGCCTCGATCGAGCGGTGCGGCACCAGCTCCGGACCCATCGGACCCATGACGTTGCTGCCGATCACGAAGAGCGCCGTGCGGGCGGCGATGATCTCGCCGTCGTAGTAGTTCGTCACGAAGACCGCCGCCACGCCTCTGCGGTTCTTTCCGGGCGCGTACCGATCGAGCGACAGCAGATACTTGAACAGGTCCTTGCACCCGTCGAAAAAAACGGTCGTCCCGTCCTCGTGGCGCACCTGGCCGGTCCACTCCGGGTAGGGCGAGACCAACATCCCACACACCGGGCAGCGGTCTTTCCCGCTCGGGCGTCGCGGCACGTCGAGGTCTTCGGCGGTGGCGATCGCGGGAGCCTTGAAGATGACGAGCAGTGAGCACAGGGCACAGAGACCGAGCACCAATTGCATCATGTCGAACCTCCTGCCGAACCTCTGGCCGGTGCCCTCAAACGTGGCCCCGCCACCGGTTCGCGGTCGTGA
>DATIVB010000279.1:0-3428 GCA_035466375.1 Chondromyces sp. | reverse complement strand
AGGGCCTGGGTCGAGCTGTCGTGACCCGAGAGGTCGACCGCCTCGCCGGCGAGCAGGCGCCGCTCCTCTTCGAGGATGGTCCCGGCCAGGGCCTTGCCCAGCTCCACCCCCCACTGGTCGAAGCTGTTGATCCGCCACACCACGCCTTGGACGAAGATCGCGTGCTCGTACAGGGCCATCAGCATGCCGAGCGAGCGCGGCGTCAGGCGGTCGAGGAGGATGGTGGTGCTGGGACGGTTGCCCTCGAAGACCCGGTGCGGCACAAGCGCCGCCGCCGCCTCGTCGCCGACGCCCTTGGCCTGCAGCTCCGCCGCCACCTCGTCCGCGCTGCGGCCGCGCATCAGGGCCTCGGTCTGGGCGAGCAGGTTGGCCAGCAGCTTGTCGTGGTGGTCGGCGATCGGGTGGGCGGGGTTGACGACCCCGATGAAGTCGCACGGCACGAGCTCGGTGCCCTGGTGGATGAGCTGGAAAAAGGCGTGCTGGCCGTTGGTGCCGGGTTCGCCCCACACCACCGGTCCGGTGCAGTAGCCGACCCGGCGGCCCTCCCGGTCGGTGGACTTGCCGTTGGACTCCATGTCGGCCTGCTGGAGGTAGGCGGGAAGCCGCCTCAGGTACTGGTCGTAGGGCAGCACGGCCCGCGTCGCGGCGCCGAAGAAGTTTCGGTACCACACGCCGAGCATCCCCATCAGCACCGGGATGTTCTCCTCGAGCGGCGCCTCGAGGAAGTGGCGGTCGATCTCGTACGCACCTCCGAGCAGCTCCGCGAAACGTTCGAAGCCCACGGCGAGGGCCACCGGCAGGCCGATGGCCGACCAACTGGAGTAGCGGCCGCCGACCCAGTCCCAGAACCTGAAGATATTGCCGGCGTCGATACCGAAATCGGTCACGGCCTCGATATTGGTGGAGATGGCGACGAAGTGGCGCGCCACTGCGCGCTCGTCGCGGAGGCCGTCGACGAGCCACCTCCGGGCGGTGTGGGCGTTGGTCATGGTCTCCTGGGTGGTGAAGCTCTTGGAGGCGACCACGAAGAGAGTGCGTGCGGGGTCGAGGCCGCGCGTCGCGGCGACGAAGTCCGTGGCATCGACGTTGGAGACGAAGCGCACGTCCGGTCCGTCGTGGTAGGCCCCCAGGGCCTCGCAGATCATCGCCGGACCGAGGTCGGAGCCGCCGATGCCGAGGTTGACGACGGTGGCGACCGGCTCGCCGGTGAACCCGGTCCACCCGCCCTGCCGCACCGCCTCCGAGAAAGCCCGCACCTGCTCGAGCACGGCGTTCACCTCCGGCATCACGTCTTCGCCGTCGACCAGGATCGGGCTGTCGTTCAAGTTGCGGAGGGCGACGTGGAGGACCGCCCGGCCCTCGGTCCAGTTGAGCTCCTCGCCGCCGAACATGGCCCGCCGCGCCTCCGGCACCCCGCTCGCGCGGGCGAGCTCGAGGAGCAGCCGCACCGTGGTGTCGTCGATGCGGTGCTTCGAGTAGTCGAAGAGCAGGCCGTCGAGCTCGACCGAGAAGCGCCCGAAGCGTCCCGGATCGGCGTCGAACCGATCGCGCATGCGGACGCCCGCGATCTCCCGGTAATGCTCCGTCAGAGCCTTCCAGGGCGACGTTTCGGTGAGCGGTGTGCCGGCCCGCACCGCGCGGTCGATTTCGCTGTCGAACAGCATGGCCACCTCCTTCATCACGCCGAGGATAGCGGGTCATCGCGCCAGTTTTGAGTTTTGAGTTCCCCACCCTGTGGAGGGCTGCCCCCGGGAGGGCGGAGGGGTGTCGACCGTTCGGCTCATCCGGAATTGCAGGTGATGCGGAAGTCGGTGAGACCCGCGTCCGAGTCCGAGTCCACGTCCGAATGACAGCGACAGTAGCCAAGATCGGTTTCCAGTGGCAGTGGCAGTGAGCCGGCAGCGCGACCGCGGCATGGCCACCTCCGGGTCGTTCACATGGATCGATTCGAGGAGTTCATTGAACCACAGAGGCACAGAGGGCACAGAGCCGGGTTTACGGTCAAGGGTTAAGGGTTAAGGGTTAAGAGGGTGCTACCCGGGGACATGGGTTACAGATAAGTCTGGGGACATAGGTAACACGTCTACGATGGCAGGTTCCGGTGATGGGAGGGAGCCATGCCATGGATGGAGACGTGTCCCATGAAGGAGAGAATGCGATTTGTGGTGGCCCATGAGACTGGTCTGTACACGATGACTGAGCTGTGCGAGCGATTCCGTGTGAGCAGAAAGACCGGTTACAAATGGGTATGCAGATCAGACGAGGAAGGGCCGGCTGGATTGAAAGATCGAAGTCGAAGGCCGTGCCACAGCCCGAATGAGACTACCAATGAGATTCGGACGTTGTTGATCAATGTACGGCGGAAGCATCCGAGGTGGGGACCGGAGAAACTGCTGGACGTGGTAGGAAGGACGCATCCCGAGCTCAAACTACCGGCGCGGAGCACAGTGGCCGCGATATTGAAGAGAGAGGGTCTGGTCACGGAGCGTCGTCGACGTCGACGCCACACACATCCAGGAAGACCCAGGACCTCAGTCACCGTACCGAATGAGCTTTGGACGGCGGATTTCAAGGGTGAGTTTAAAACGCTGGATGGCGTGTGGTGTTTCCCGCTGACAGTGGCGGACGAGTTCAGCCGTTTCATTCTGGGCATAGACGGATTGCTCGAGACGAAGGGGAAAGGGGTACGAGCTGTATTCGAGCGTCTCTTTCGTGAACACGGGCTGCCGTGCGGTATCCGCACAGACAACGGCAGGCCTTTTGTGGCTCCAAATGCGATCCACGGTCTGTCAGCGCTCAGTGTGTGGTGGGTTAAGCTCGGGATCCAGCCGGAGCGAATCCAGCCAGGCAGACCGGATCAAAACGGACGTCACGAACGTATGCACCGTACGATGAAGGATGAAACCCAGTACCCTCCAGCGGGAAACCATCCAGCCCAGCAGGCGTGTTATGACGTGTTTCGCCACGAGTTCAACTACGAGCGTCCCCACCAGGCCCTGGGACAGAAAAGACCTTCGGAGGTCTGGAATCCATCACCACGACCATTTCCCGAGCGAATCCCAGATCCGCAGTATCCGAAGCATTTCCTGAGGCGCCGCGTGCATAAAACCGGAAACATCAAATTCCAGAATCAATACCTATTTCTCAGCTTGGCACTGGCAAGAGAGGAAATCGGGCTGGAGGAAATCGAACACGGTATCTGGTCGGTCTACTTCTATAACATCCTGCTCGGTCGTTTTGATGAGCGGAAATTCGAGCTCGTCACATGAGCAGCCCGCCAGAAGCTGTGGAATCTGACGGTCTATGGAAAGGTCCTTCGGACCTTCCCACAGACCTTGGAAAACGGGGCCCCCGCCCCGTTTCCCACAGCTCCACACAGCTCCGACGACGACGAGCATGTGTTACCTATGTCCCTAGACTATTCTGTT
>DATIVB010000278.1:0-1942 GCA_035466375.1 Chondromyces sp. | reverse complement strand
GCCGAAGACGCAGACGCCGCCGAGGAGCACCAGCCAGCCCTTACCCTCCACCAGCGGGAAGAACAGGTGGGCGAAGTACGAGGCCGCGCCGGAGGAGGCCATGGCGAGGCCGAGCGCGATGCCGCCGCCGAAGATGAAGATCGCGGTCCCCCACTCCAGGTTCTCATGGATGTCGCGCCAGCGCAGGGTGCCGACGGCGACCAAAACGGCGACGCCGGCCATGCCGGTGATGGAGTAGTCGATGCCGTGCAGGCCCTTGGTGAGCCAGGCGACGAAGACCGCGCCCAGGATCAGGGCGGTACGTTTCTGCAGCGGCGTCCACGGCCCGGGATCTTCGTCGTAGGTCGGGAGCTTGAAACCGGGGTCGGGCCGGTACACGAGGTAGACCACGAGGACCGCGGCCGGCACCGTCACCAGGGCCAGCGGGAAGGCGTACTTGATCCAGTCGATGAAGCTGATCTCGATGCCGGTGAGCTCCTTGAGGAAGGCGGCGGCGACCATGTTGCGGCCGCCGCCCACCAGGGTGCCCATACCGCCGCAGGAGCAGGCGAAGGCGAGCGACAGCACCATGAAGCGGGCGGTGTTGGTGTTGGGCTGGATGCCCGCGGCGCGCATCAGCGGGATCATGGTGGCGATGCCGATGGCGGTGGCGGCCGCGTCGTGCATGACGCCGGAGCCGATTCCGAGACCGATGGAGAGGATGAACGTGAAACGGATCACGCTGCTTCCCGCCCGCTTGGCGATGGCGTGGCTGAGGCGCTCGGTGAGCTCGGCCTTCTCGAGCGCGATGGCGAGGATCAGACAGCACATGATGAAGACCACCACCGGGTGCATGTAGGTGGCCCAGGCGGACGTGAGATCGACGATCCGGAAGGCCACCAGCAGGACCCCGATCATGATGGCGGTGATCTCGAGCGGGATCGGCTCCACCACGAACAGGAAGATCAGCACCACCAGCAAGGCCAGGAAGCGGAAGGCCTTTGGCGACAGCCCGTTGACGTAACCGACCCCGATGCCTGGGTCGATGGCCGCCGCCGCCCCGGTGAGGATGACGCCGGGAGACCCCACCCCGTCGGCCGCCTCGAGCCGATAGGCCCCGTCGCTGCCTTCCCAGTCGGTGACCGCGAAAACGTCCGCGCTTGCCGCGGCGAGGCGGCGGTCGGGGTCGGCCGCGATCTCGAAGACCGTGCCCTCGGGGCGCGGCAGGGCGTTGACCAGCAGCCCGAGCGCGATCGCGAAGCCGATCTGGAAATACTTGTTGCGAAACACCATCGGCAGCCTTCCTTTCAGATGTCTCCGCTCTGGCGCAGGAGGAGCCTCGCCTCGGCGCGGCGGATACGCTCCTCGTGCTCGGCCTTGCGATGGCGGGCCGCGTGCAGCTTGTCGAGGAGCTCGTCGAAGCGGGCGGGCTTCTGGACATAGTCGAAGGCGCCGGACTTGAGGCCCTCGACGGCGGTGTCGATGGTGCCGTGGCCGGTGAGCAGGATGACCTCGACGATGGGGTGGCGGTTCTTGATCCCCTTGAGGACCGTGATGCCGTCCTTACCGGGCATGCGGATGTCGAGGACGACGACGTCCGCTTCGGCCTCCTCGAGGGCGGCGAGTCCGGCGTCGCCGTCGTACGCGGTGCGGACCCGGTGGCCCGCCTCCTCGAGGCGCAGGGACAGCATTTCCACGAAGTCCTTCTCGTCGTCGACGACCAGGATGTCGATGGGTATCTTGAGCATGGCCCGACTCCTACAGCAGTCCGAGGATGCTCCACCAGATGCCGGCCGCGGCCAGCAGCAGGAGAAGCAGCACCGGGGTCGCCACCAGCCCGGCGCGGGTGAGGTCGACGGCGCTGAACTGGCGGTACGAGTAGGCGATGGCGTTGGGCGGACAGCCGATGACCAGGAGCATGGCGAAGGAGGTGGCGCAGGCCAGGCCGAGGGCGAGGACGCGG
>DATIVB010000277.1:0-6993 GCA_035466375.1 Chondromyces sp. | reverse complement strand
GGGCAGCCGTTGGCATCGACCGCCATGCCCCTGGGGGTGTCGGGGCACAGATCGCGGGCGTCGGGCACGCCGTCGCCGTCCGAGTCGATCGGGCAGCCGTCGGCGTTCACCTTCACGCCGGCCGGAGTGCCGGGGCACTTGTCGAGGTAGTCCGGAACGCCGTCGCCGTCGCTGTCCACGGGACAGCCCTCGGCATCGACCGTGACGCCCTTGGGGGTGTCGGGGCAACGGTCGAGGTGGTTCGCCACGCCGTCACCGTCGTCGTCGGGATAGAGGAACACGTCGGTCACCCAGGTCGCCATCGCATCGGCCGAAGCAAGCTCGTGGGCGGGCTTCAGGTACCCGCCGCCTCCGGCTGCAACCACCTGCTCGAGCAGGGTGCGGCCCTTTTTGCTGTCGCCCACCTGCACCGCGTAGATGATCAGGTTGTCGCCGAAGGCGGACTTCAAGGCCTCGGCGGCGGCGATCTCGTTGGCGCCCATGTGGAGGCCGTCGCTGACGACGATGATCGCGGTCGCACGGTCCCTGGCCTCGAGGTCGTCGCCCGCGGCATCGAGGGCGAGGTTCAACGGGCTGTAGCCGCCCGGACACCGGACCCTCGTGACGCCGTCGCCGAAGGCCGACGAGATGTAGTCGCTGAACTCGACGATCGACAGCGTCTTGCCTCTGCTGTCGCACAGCCCGCGGCCGAAGGTGCGCAGGCCGGCCTCGAAGCCGAGGTCCGGCAAGGTCTGGTTGGCCGCCGAGAGGAAGTCCCCGGCAACGCCGATCTTGCGCTGGCCGTGGGCGAGGTCCGCCATGGACATGGAGGCGTCCGCGATGATCACGAACTGGTCCACTTTGCGCACGTAGGCGTCCGCGTCGAGCGTGTCGGCCTCGAAGAACAGGGGTTGATTGGATGCGGTCGTGCAGCCCTGCGCGAACGCGGCTGCAACCACGACGATGACGAGGTACGCTGGTCTGAGCTTCATCACTCCTCCTCTATGTTCTCTGCGTTTCTCTGCCGCGGCGGTGTTTTCGGCGGGGCCCCGTTGCGCCCCGCGGCGATTCGCCGACTCTCGAAATCCAACTTATGTTCGGGTCGTTACCAGCGAATTGTGCCACAGATTGCCTCTCCGGCCACCTGTCACTTCTCGCAGGTCATGATGCCTCCGTGCAGCCGACCCGGCTTGCGGCATGGTCGGGGTTCGACGATCGAACGGCTGCCGCTACTTCCCCTCTTCGAATGCGCCCACGAACCACGAGATCACCCCCACGATGAAGGCCCCGAGGACCGCCCACCAGAACCCTGCCACCTCGAATCCGGGCACCAGCTTCGAAGCCAGGTAGAAGACGAAGCCGTTGATCAGCAGGTAGAAGAAGCCGAGGGTGAGGATCGTAATCGGGAGGGTGAGGATGGTGAGGATCGGCCGTATCAGCGCGTTGACGAGGCCGAGGATGATGGCGCCCACCGCCAGGGCCGTGGTTGATGTGAAGCTGACGCCGGGAAGAATGGCGGCGGTCACCCACAGCGCGAGCGCGATCACGAGCCAGTGCACGATGAACTTCATTCTCGATTTCCTTTCGCTGGCTTTCGTCGCAATTCAATCCCAAGTCGGTGCGGAATATTCCCGGACCTTGTCGGCCGTCCGGGGCGCGGTCGGAGGCCGCCGCAACCCGGAGGCCGAAACCCGGCAGCGCGAACCCGCCCCGGGGCGGTATGCTTGCGGCCATGAACAGATCATCATACGAGCCGATCCCCCTGCCTTTCGAGCGGCTGCCCGGGGAGTTGATGCGATCGCGGGGCCGCGACCTGCTCGCCGACCTCGCCCGCCGCCGCTCGGTGCGCGAGTTCTCACCGGACCCGGTGCCGCGGGAGCTGATCGAGATCGCCATCGCCGCCGCCGGAACGGCGCCCTCGGGGGCCAACCGTCAGCCGTGGCACTTCGCGGCGGTCGCCGACCCGGCCCTCAAGGCCGAGATCCGACGCGCGGCCGAGGCCGAAGAGCGCGCGTTCTACGAGGGCGGGCGCGCTTCGACGGCCTGGCTCGAGGCCCTGGCGCCGCTCGGTACCGGCTGGCAGAAGCCGTACCTCGAGACCGCACCCTGGCTGGTGGCCGTGTTCAAACAGACCTTCTCCCGCGAGGCCGACGGCACCAAGAGCACCAACTACTACGTCAGCGAGAGCGTCGGCATCGCCTGCGGGCTCTTCATCACCGCCGTCCACCGCATGGGCCTCGCGACCCTGACCCACACCCCGCAGCCGATGCGCTTCCTGAGCGAGATCCTCGGCCGGCCCGACAACGAGCGCCCCTACGTCCTGTTCCCGGTGGGCTATCCGGGCCCCGACTGCCGCGTGCCTTCCATCGGCAAGAAGTCCATGGATGAGATCAGCACTTGGTTCGAGTGAAGTCGATTCGCGATGGCGCGGATCGCAGGACCGCTCACGGACGCTCGGCGGCCCTCGCGAACACGAGGACCGCGGGCCCTCCGTCGGTCGCGCCGCCGAGGACCAGGCGTCCGCCGTGGAAGCGGTAGGAAGAGGCCGTGGCGAGGGCGGCGAGATACTCCTGCTCGAGCCCCATGGCCGGCTCCGGACAGGCCCGCATCGTGGTGCCGGTGGCGGTGAAATGGAGCTCGCCCGGGGCCTTCGAGCCGACAGTGCCGAAGTAGTCGTTGCAGCCGCCGTGCCCCGCCACCCGGTCGCCTTCGAAGACGATGGTGATCTCGACGTCATCCGGCACCGGCTGCGCCCGACCGAGCTCCACGAGCCGCCACTCGGGGCCCCCGAGATCGGCCAGCGACAGGGTACCGACGATCTCCGTCGCAACGCGCTCGAGGCCGGCGGCTGTCAGCGCCCATGACGTCGACGTCTTCTGCGAGGGGCAGCAGGCCGCCTCGCCGGGACCGGCTTCGACAAGCTCCAGGACGACGCGGCCGTCGGCGATGCTGCCCGACATCACCTGGGTTCGGTCGCCGACGAGTGCGGTGCCGAGGTTGCGCACCTCGCCGCCGACGCGCTTCATCACCGCCAGGTAGGACCGTGTGCCGGAGCCGCCGGCGCTTTCCCACAACAGCACCGCGGCCTCCGGTGTACCGTCGCCGTCGAAATCACCCTCGAGCAGGAAGTGCTGCACCAGGCCGACCGAAGGTCTCGCGGCACCGCCGTCGACGAACGGATCTCCTTCCCAGGTTCCCCGGATGAGAGTCACGGGCTCGGCCAGGATGCCCTCGTAGGTTCCGTCGAGCAGCTCCACGAGAGTGGGCACCGGGTCCGCCGCTTCGCTCCCGGACCCGGCAACGTCGCACGCCGCACAGGGGCCGGCGAGCACCCCGGCAAGGACGAGGATCGCCGCGCGGCGAAGACCGACGCCGCGATTCGGGCTGTCGTCCTCGACCCGCGGTCGACGGAGGCCGCGCGACGGGGCTGGATGGGCGTCCTGCATGCTGCAACCTCCTCTTTCGGGGTGCCATCGTAGCCGACGCGTCGTTGCACCGACACGTGGCTGCTTGAATCGTGACGGCCGCCGCGATAGATTCCGGCGGTGGAGTCGTTTGTTCGGGGTGGCGGCGTGGTGCGGCGGATCTGGCGATCGGCGTTCCCGCGTCCCATCGTGCCGCGCACCGAGCGCGACCGCCGTAAGGCCATCCTCGACTTCTTCGTGCTCCACATGCGGCCCGTGCGGGTGCGGCGCAGCACCCTCTCGTACCTCCACACCTTCGGGCTCGGCGGCAGCTCACTGACCCTGATCGCGCTGATGGTCGCGACCGGTGTGCTCCTGATGCTGGCCTACGAGCCGAGCCCGGAGCGCGCCTACCGATCGGTCCTCTCCCTTCAGTCCGACCTTCTGTTCGGCGGGCTGGTCCGCAACGTCCACCACTGGAGCGCCAACCTGCTGGTGGTGGTCGTCGTCGCCCACATGCTGCGGGTTCTCTTCACCGGTGGATTCCACGGTGCGCGGCGATTCAACTGGGTGCTCGGCGTCGCGCTGCTGCTCACTGTGCTCGCGTCCAACTTCACCGGCTATCTGCTGCCGTGGGACCAGCTGGCGTACTGGGCGGTGACCATCTGCACCGGCATGCTGGGCTACGTGCCGTGGATCGGCGGCTGGCTGCAGGAGGTGGCGCGCGGCGGGCCCGAGATCGGTTCGGCGACGCTGGTGGTTTTCTACACCTTCCACACCTCCCTGCTGCCGGTGGCGCTGGCGTTGCTGATGGGCTTCCACTTCTGGCGCGTCCGCAAGGCCGGCGGCGTGGTCGACCCGAGACCGCCGCAGGAGATCGACGAGGAGAGGGCCGAGTACGTCTCGACCCTGCCCGAGCTGATCCTGCCGGAGCTGGCAGCGGGGCTCGCCCTGATCGCCTTCGTGCTGGTGCTGTCGGCGCTCGTCGATGCGCCCCTGGCGGCGGCCGCCAACCCCGGCATGAGCCCCAACCCCGCCAAGTCGCCGTGGTACTTCGTGGGCTTCCAGGAGCTGCAGCTCCACTTCCACCCGGTGTTCGCGGTGGTGGTGATTCCGCTGCTGGCGCTGGTAGGCCTGCTGTCGGTTCCATACCTGCGCTACGACTCCGAGCTGACGGGACCGTGGCTGCTCTCCAGCACCGGGCGCCGCACGGCGGCGCTGGCGGCCGCGGTGGGGGCGACGGTGACCACCGCGCTGGTGGTGCTCGACGAGCTCGTGCTGCAGCCGGGCGCCGGGCTGCCGTCGCCGCTGTGGCGCGGGTTGCTGCCGCTGGCGTTGCTGATCGGCCTGGGCTTCGGATTCGCCCGTCTCGTCACCTCCAGGTTCGGCGCCCTGCGGTCGGAGATCGTGCAGGCGTTGTTCGTGCTCTTCTTCTCGTCTCTCGTCACGCTGACGATCATCGGCGCCTGGTTCCGCGGCCCCGGCATGGCCCTCACCTGGCCCTGGGGGTGAGGGGATGAATGTCAGCAGAGGGGCAGAGGGGCGGAGGAGCAGAGGAGCCGAGGGGCGGAGGGGCAGAGGGGCGGAGGGGCAGAGGAGCAAAGGAGCAGAGGAGCAGAGGAGCAGGGGGGCAGAGGGGGCGAGGAACGCGTCACGCCGCCAGGATGAGTGCGGTCGGCCAGTTGCTCCGCCCCCTTTTCCCTTTTCCCCTCGGCCCCCCGGCCCGTCCGCGTGTCCGCTTCAACGCTGCTCCCCCTGGGCTGCGGAGGCTTCTCAATGAGCGATAGCGTTCGCGACTCCTCGCGGCGCGGGTTTCTGGGCCGGCTGTGGCTGGTGCTCGGCGGGGTGGCGCTGGCCGAGGCGGTGTGGATCGTGGTCGCGTTCTTCAAGCCGCGTCCGAGCGTGGCGTCGTCCGGCAACGACACGATCTTCGTCGCCGGCCCGGTGGAGCGATTCGAGCCGGGCACGGTCACGGCCTTTCCGGGCGGCAGGTTCTACCTCGCGCGGCTCGCCGACGGCGGCTTCCTGGCCCTCAACCGCGAGTGCACCCACCTCGGCTGCACGGTGCCGTGGGTCGAGGCCGAAGAGCGCTTCGTGTGCCCGTGCCACGCCTCGAGCTTCGACATCACGGGCCAGGTGCTGGGACCGCCGGCGCCGCGGCCCCTCGACTATTTCCCGGTGCGCATCGAGAACCGCGTCGTCAAAGTGGACCTCGGCGCGCCAATCCGGCGCCGGTCCTTCGCCGACGCGCAGGTCGCCCGCTCGTGAGTCGGGACCGGCTCGCCTTCTGGAGGACGGTGGGGGTGGCGGCCACCGCGGCTATCGTCCTCAGCGTGCCCTTGTTTCTGGTGCGGCGCGGGCTTGACGCCGGCGATCTCGCCCGGGCCGAGGAGGGACCGACCTTCGTCGGCCGCGAGGCCTGCCGGCCGTGCCACGAGCAGGCCACGGCGAGCTGGCAGGGCTCGGATCACGACCTCGCCATGGACGTGGCCACCGAGGACACCGTGCTCGGCGACTTCGACGACGCGGTCTTCAGCTCCAAGGGGGTCACCTCGCGGTTCTTCCGTCGCGATGGCGGCTTTTTCGTTACCACCCAGGGGCCCGACGGCGAGCTCGCCGACTTCGAGATCACCCACGTCTTCGGCCACGACCCGCTGCAGCAGTACCTGGTGCCCTTCCCGGGCGGCCGCCTGCAATGCCTCTCGATCGCCTGGGACCGTGACCGGGGCGAGTGGTTCGACCTCTACCCGGAGCAGGTGATTCCGCCCGACGACTGGCTGCACTGGACCCGCGCGGCCCAGAACTGGAACGGCATGTGTGCCGAGTGCCACTCCACCGATCTGCAGAAGAACTACGATGCCGAGACCGAGAGCTACGCCACCACCTGGTCGGAGATCGACGTCAGCTGCGAGGCCTGCCACGGGCCGGGCTCCCGGCACGTGGCGTGGGCCGAGATCCCGCCCATGGCGCGGCCCCAAGCCGACGACTACGGCCTCGTGGTGGCCACCGGCGGCATCAGCTCGGAGCGGCAGGTGGAGCTGTGCGCGCCCTGCCACTCGCGCCGCTCGGAGCTCGGCGACTACGACCACTCGGGCGCCGCGCTGCTCGACCACCAGCGGCCGGCGCTTCTCGAGGAGCATCTCTACCATGCCGACGGCCAGATCCTCGACGAGGTCTACGTCTGGGGCTCGTTCACCCAGTCCAAGATGTACGCCAACGAGGTGCGCTGCTCGGACTGCCACGACGTCCACAGCCTGAAGCTCAAGCTCGAGGGCAACGAGCTGTGCGCGCAGTGCCACCGCGCCGACGTCTACGACACCTCGGAGCACCACTTCCACAAGAAGGTCCACGAGGGCGGTCCGTCGGACGGTGCGCTGTGCGTCTCCTGCCACATGCCCGAGCGCGCCTACATGGTGATCGACGAGCGCGCCGACCACTCCCTGCGCATCCCGCGCCCGGACCTCAGCGTCCGCCTCGGCACGCCGAACGCCTGCTCGCAGGGCGGCTGCCATGACGACAAGCCGCTCGAGTGGTCGGTGGAGGCGTTCACGAAGTGGTACGGACAGGCGAAGAAGCCGCACTACGGCAGCACGCTCGCCGCCGGCCGCGC
>DATIVB010000276.1:0-7590 GCA_035466375.1 Chondromyces sp. | reverse complement strand
GGCGCTGCAGCACGAAGGGGTGCTCTGCAAGGAGACCCACTCGACCGTGATCCGCATCGCGCCGCCGCTGGTCATCAGCCGCGACGAGATCGACTGGGCGGTGGAGCGCATCGAGAGGGTGCTGACGACTCTCTAGTCGTTGCACGTTGGAACGTTCGAACGTTCCACGTTCGCGTATCCGACGCGATGCCGCCTTTCGGTGGGTCACCGCGATGGGCGGCCACAAAAGGGGGTCACGGCTGGGTCTCCGGCGTCGCCCGCGATCGAAGCATCCTCGGCGGGCGATGCCACCAGCGTTCAGCTCTCGAACGTTCGGCTCATCCGGAATGACATGGGATGGAGCCTTCGGGTACGACCCGTGCCCGTCTCCGATTCCGTGCTCGGATTCAGGTTCAGTGACAGCGGCAGATGGCGGTGACAGTCTCAGTGGCAGTTTCAGTGCCAGAGGGCCGCGCCCGTGGCAGCGACCGTGACAGCGAGCAGGCGGCGCGACCGCGGCATGGCCACCTCCGGGTCGTTCACACTGATCGATTCGAGGAGTCGCTCAAACCACAGAGGCACGGAGGGCACAGAGGGAGCACAGAGCCCACCCGCCCACCCACGTCGCAACCACGAAGGCACCAAGGCACGAAGAAATCACGAAGCTCGACCGCCCAGCCGATCGAACGCAAAGGCGCAAGGACGCAAAGACGCAAAAGGGGCTGGTGCGGGGCTTGGGCGCTGTCCCGCTTGGTGGCGACAGAACGGCAGGCGATCGGATCGCCTGCCGCCGGTGAGAAGCGGGCGGACTCCGAACGCGAGCGTTCGTAGCCGCCGCGCTTCTCACCGGCCGCCGTGCTCGGGGCACGTCGGTTCCGCCTCTCGCCCTTCCTGCTGTCAGTCGTAGGGACGGCCCCACCTCCAACCCCTTGAATGAAGGTGAGAAGTGGCGAGGTTTGCGCTCTCCGAGAGCGCGGGCCGCCGGGGCGGGACTCCGGGGCGAACACTCGGGTTCGGCACGGAGTCCCGACACGGCGGTTTCCGGCCGTTCGACGGCCCGAGATCTCGCCACGTGATGAAGCGCTCGTTGGTTCTCGCTGCGCCTCTGCGCCTCTGCGCGGGAGGAGGGGTGGGTGGGCTTTGCGTTTTTTGGTGGGCGGGTGGCCTTCGTGAATCCCTTGGTGTCTTCGAGTCTTCGTGTTTCTGGGTGGGAGGGTGGAAATCCGAAATTCGAAATTCGAAATTCGAAATCCGAAATGGGTGGGCGGGCGGCATTCCTAATTCCTAATTCCTAATTCCTAATTCTGAATTCGAGCCGTGGCCGTCCCATATTTCCCGAATGAGCCGAACGTTCTAACGTTCTAACGTTTGAACGACGTAGTCGCTATACTGCCGTCGATGCGACGACAAGGCCCCATCACGCTCCGCCACCTCATCGTCGCGGTGCTGGTGGTGGTGGTGATCAACGCGCAGCTGACCTGGTGGATCGTCTTCATCCTCCGGCTCAGCCGCAACCACCTCGATTCGGAGCGGCAGCGGCTGCTGGGCTCCGCCCAAATCGAGGCGGCGCGGGTCCACACCGAGCTGCTGACGGCCCGGACCGCCCTCGAGGCCGCCGTTCTGATGGGCGACCAGCCCGGGCGCGCCGCCGCACCGCAGCCCTTTGTCGGCTGGAGAACGCAGCCACTGGCTCAGGAGTGCCCCGCGGCCAGTCTCAACAGCTCGGGGACGGTCGAGCTGGGCATCGCGAACGGCTTGAGCTGCGTCAGCGGCGTCGCCGGCGGCGAGTGGCTACAGCGCGTGCTCGCGGTCGGCGAGGACACCGAGCTGGTTGCCGGCGTCGACGGCTCCATTCCGGGCGTTGCGTTGGCGCCGCCGTTCGACTCGCTCTCGGTGAGGCCCCGGGCCGAGGTCTGGCAGGGCCTGCTCGACGAGTACCGGCGGCGGATCGTGATGATGGTCTCCGAGGGGGGGTTCTTCGCCGTCCTGCTGCTGGTGCTCGTGGGCCTGCTGTGGCAGACCTTCCGCCGGGAGATGGAGCTCGAGCGGCAGCACCACAACTTCCTCTCGGCCGTCACCCATGAGCTGAAATCGCCGCTGGCGGCGATGCGGCTGGCGCTCGAGACGGTCCTCGGGGGCCGGGCCTCGGGGGCGGACGCGCGGCGCTTTCTCGGCAACGCGCTCGAGGACGCCGAGAGGCTGGAGGGCCTGGTGCAGAAGGTCCTCGAATCGACGCGCTTTGCCGGCGGACGGTCGGTCACCCTGCGCAAGGACGCGCCGCTGAGCCGGGTGGTCACCGATGCGGCAGCCGCGTTCTCACGACGCGCAATGGCCGCGGGTGCCGAGCTCGAGGTTTCGGTCGAGCCCGACATCTACGGAGATGTCGACGAAGAGGCGATGGCGATCGCCATCTCCAACCTGCTGGAGAACGCCATCAAGTACGGTGGCCGTCCGCCGCGGATCGAGCTCCGCTTCGGTCTCGAAGGCCGCCGCGCCGTCCTCGAGGTGGCCGACAACGGTAACGGGGTCGTCGCCGGCGATCGCGAGCGCATCTTCGACCGCTTCTTCCGCAGTGGGGACGAGCTGACCCGCTCGAGCGACGGGACAGGACTCGGGCTGTTTCTGGTACAACGGATCGTGGTCGCTCACCGGGGCAAGGTCGAGGTGGCGTCGACCGGGCCCGAAGGCTCGGTTTTCCGGATCGAGCTTCCGGGCTATGAGCGCTAAGCGGCGCGGAGACGGGAGGGGAGATGAAGAAGCACATACTCATCGTCGATGACGAAGAGCATCTCGCCGATGCCCTGGCGCACAACCTGCAGTTCGAAGGCTACTCGACCACCGTCGCCAACGACGGCGAAGAGGGGCTGCAGCTGGCGCGCACGATCCAGTTCGACCTCGTGATCCTCGACATCATGATGCCGAAGCTCGACGGCCTGGAGGTCTGCCGCAGGCTGCGCGCCACCGGCAGCAAGGTGCCGATCCTGTTCCTGACCGCCAAGAGCTCCGACGCCGACCGTCTTCTCGGGCTCAAGGTCGGTGCCGACGACTACGTGGCGAAGCCCTTTCTGCTCGAGGAGCTGATTCTCCGCATCAACGGGATCTTTCGGCGCCAGGAGTGGTACAGCCGGCCGCCGGACGAGCAGGAGGTCTTCCGGTTCGGCCCCAACGAGGTCAACTTCCAGACCTTCGAGGCGACCAGCAACGGGCGGACGGTGAACCTGACCGAAAAAGAGTGCATGCTGATGAAGCTGCTGGTGGAGCGCCGCAACCAGGTGGTTTCGCGGGAAGAGATCCTGGAGAGGGTGTGGGGGTATCGGTTCTCCACGTCGTCGCGCACCATCGACAACTTCATCGTCCGCCTGCGGCGGTACTTCGAGGCCGACCCAAAGGACCCGAAGTACATTCACTCGGTGCGGGGCGTCGGCTACCGGTTGACGATTCCGGACTGACCCCCGGACATGCCGGCCCGCCACCGCATCCTCCTCGCCGCGCTGCTGGCGGGCAACGCCCTCGCGTTCGCGGGCGTCGATGCGGTGACCCGCCTGGCCACCGCGATCGTGGTGCTCCTGCTGATGGTCGACTCGCGGACCCTTCCGGAGGTGCCGGGACCGGCACGCTGGGCCGCCCTCAGTTTCGCGGTGCTGATCGTGGTGCAGCTGGTGCCGCTGCCCGCCTTCGCCCGGCAATTCCTGCAACCCGGATTCGCCGAGGTCATGCCTGCGGGCTGGTACAGCCTCTCCCTGGCACCGTGGGCGACGCTCGAGACCGGCGCTTCCGTGGTGGTCGCGGCCGGGATCGCTCTGGCTGCGACGCGAATCGCCGCTACCCGCAGCGGCCTGCCGGCGCTGCTCGCCATGCTGGCCGCGACCTGCGGGCTGCTCGCCGTGCTCGGCCTGCTCGGCGAGGGCGGGGCCCCCGAACGCGTGCTGCTGGTGCGAGCGAACACCGGCGGCGGCGGGGTCTACGGCCCCTTCGTCAACTCCAATCACTTCGCCGCCGCCATCGAGCTCAGCCTGCCGGCGGCGCTGGTCCTGCTGGCCGTGGCGGCGAGAAACCTCGCCCGACGGGGGGAGGCGCGCCAACGGGCGGCCGTCGTCGTGCTGGCGGCCGCCGTCGTGACGGTGACGGCGGCGGCGGCGATTCTGCGCTCGGGTTCGCGCGGCGGCGTCCTGTTCCTGGCGCTCGCCCTGGCGGCGACCGCCCCGCTGTGGATGCGGCGGCGCAATGGCCGCCGGTGGTGGGCGTGGGGGGCCGGGATTGTCGGGCTCGCGATCGTGGCGGGCTCGTTGGCCTGGACCCGCGTGCCGGCGTTGCGCGACGGCTTCGCCGATCTGATGCTGGTGGAGGGTGTCGAGGGCAACACCCGCTGGGACCTGTGGGCGGGCACCGTGCGCTCGTTCGGGAGATCGCCGCTGATCGGTTCGGGCCTCGGCAGCTACCCGTACGTGATCGGCCTCGACAAGCCGGCCACCGGGACCGCGGTGCTCGAACAGGCGCACAACGATTGGCTGGAGTGGCTGTCGACCGCCGGTCTGGCCGGCGCCGCCGTGCTGGCGCTGCTGGTGGCGGCGGTGGTCGCGTTGCTGCGGCCGCGGCGGGTGCGTCGGCTCCGGCATGAGCTCCGCTACCCCCTGGCCGGTGCGGCCCTGGCCCTGGCGGCGACCGCGCTCCACGAAGGGGTGGGCTTCGGACTGCAGACGCCGCTCAACCTGTACCTGCTGGCGACATGGATCGGCCTCGTGTTCGGGATTGCCGCCCGCCTGGCGGCGGCCCGCGAGCGTCGCGATCGGACGGAAAACCGGGCGCTGATCCGAGACGCCGGCGCCGAACCGGCGATCGGCGGCGACGATGCCGGCGGCGGCGATCGAGGGGGAGGAGGCAGCGAGTGAAGGACGCCGAGTTGCTGCGTCGGCACCTGATGAGGATGCGGTTGACCGCCGGGCTCTTCCTGGCCGCGGTTCCGGCCGCGGTCGCGGCGGCGCTGGTGGTTCCCCACCGCGGCGGCGCGACGGCGTCGCCGATGGTGATCACCTTGACTGCGGTGGCGGCGAGCCTGTGGATCGGCTTCACGGCGGGCCGCGATGCCCTCGTCCGGCTCGATCGCATCAAGCGGGCCTTCGCGATTCACGGTGACGAGGGGCGGCTCCTGCGCGACCACTGGATGGTCTTCATGGCCGTCGCACTCCGGCTGGAGATCATGGTCCTCGCCGGACTGGTGATCGCACTGTGGGGGCTGGGACCCCGGATCGGGGTGTGGGTGATCGTGCTCGGCGGCGTCATGGTCGCGCTGACCTGGCCGACGTCGCGCAAGACGCGACTTCTGCTGGGCCGCGCGCGCGCCCTCCGCGACGAAGGCTGAGTCGCGGCGGGGCGCTGCGTGCATGGGGAGGCCCCGGCTGCCGCAGCACGAAGTGAAACCAATCCGGAGATTGTTCGTACAATGAACACGAGCGCGGTCCCGCGCTCCGTGTGAGTATTGGGCCCCGCGGCGGGTTGCCTGGAGGCGATATGAAGCGATGGATGTGGGTGGCACTGGCGGCAATGGTCGTCGTTGCCGGTGGCGTGAGCCTGATTGCGGTGCCTAAGAGCCCGGAGTGGACCTCGAGCTCGCCGGAGGCGGTGGCGGAGTTCCAGGCCGGAATGGACGCCGCGATGAAGGTCTACCTCCAAGACGCACAGCGTTACTACCGTCGCGCGGTCGAGCTCGATCCGGACTTCGTGATCGCCAATCTGTTCGCCATCGACGGGTACCACGGCGACGAGGAGCGGCGGGCGGCCATGTGGTCCGTCGTGGAGAACGCCGACCTCTCGCAGCTGACGCCGCGCGAGCGCTTCTTCGTCGAGACCGCGCGGGCACGCCACGACAAGCGCTTCGAAGATGCCGAGCGCCTCCTCGACGAGTATCTGGCCGACTATCCCAACGATCCCTACATCCTCCACCAGAAAGCCCTGCGGACCTGGGGTCGGGGCGATCTCGACGAGGCGGAGCGCCTCAACCTGCGGCTGGTCGAGATCAGCCCCAACTGGGTGATCGCGTACAACCAGCTCGGTTACATCAACATGATGAAGGGACGCTTCGCCGAGGCCGAAGAGTATTTCAAGAGCTACCGGTTCATCGCGCCGGACCAGGCCAACCCCTACGACTCGCTCGGCGAGCTCTTCATCACGCTCGGGCGCTACGCCGAGGCGCGCGAATCGCTCGACAAGGCGATCGAGGTCAAGCCGGACTTCTGGGCTGCCTACGAGCACCTTGCCATCATGGCGGGATGCGGCGGCGACATCGCCCTCCTCGAGGAGACCCTCGAGCGGCTGCGCGCAGCCGGCGGCCCGGAGCCGGTCGTGGTCGGCGTGGAGTGTCTGAAGGACTACTCCGAGCTCCGCAGCGCCGGAGCCTGGGAGGAAATCGTCGACCGGGCCGACTCGACGTGCGTGGAGGGTTTCCGCGAGGGTTTCTCCGCCGTCACCACCCACCTCGCGGCCTCCAAGCTCGGCAACTGGGAGGTTGCCGAGGCGATGGAGGCCGAGGCGCAGCGGATGCTCGAGAAAGTGGAGAAGGCCCCTGACAAGAGATCGTCGACGGCCATTCGCGGCATCCTCCGGCACATGGAGGGCGTGCGCCTCGCACTTCAGGGCGATCTCGAGGGCGCCGAGGCGAAGCTCCGCGAGGCGGACGAGAGCCTGACCTACATGGAGACCGGCATCGCGGTCTTCAAGCTTCAGAATCGCCTGGCCCTGTCCGAGGTGCTGCTGGCGGGTGGCCAGGACGCCGATGCCCATGCGCTGCTCTCCAAGGTACGGTCGGTCAACCCCGTCCTGGTGGCGGAGTTCGAGGATGCGGGGCTCAAGGAGCTCGGCCTGAAGCGGATGTAGCCGGGGGCCCGAAGCGCCCGGATCAGGTCGGCAGCGCGGCGCGGATCGTCTCGACCGCGGCCAGCAGGTCGCGCGTCAGCCGGTGATCGCCGAGACGTCCGGCGACGGCTTCGGCCACGTTTTCGAAGTACCACAACTGGCGCTGCGGCCCGGCGTTGAACGGCTGCCAGACCGCCTCGGCGTCGTCGGTCGCCGCGAGATCCGCGATCAGCGACTGCATGTTGTGCAACACGTCGGCGCCCTTGATGAGGACGGCGTCGCGCGGCATGCTCGAAATATGTTCGAGCTGCTCGAGCTTCCGGAGGTCCCAGGTGTCCGATTCCTTGCGCCCGCGGCGCTTGTTTTCGGTGACCTCGAGGACGAGCTGGAGCACCTCGTTGCCGAGGGCGGCGCGGATGTTCTCGGCCCCGTCAGGATCGGGCACGTCCTCGAGGTAGTCGTGCAGGGCGCCGGCGGCGAGGACCTCGTCGCGCGCCCCGAGACGGGCGAGGATGCACACCGTACCCATCAGGTGCGCGATGTAGGGCACGCGGTCGGGGAAGAGGGTCGGAAGGGGCCCGGGCCCCGTCGGCTCGTCGTTGGTCTTGCGGAACTGGTGGTAGTGCCCGCGCGCCGCGAGACGGATCGCGGCCTCGAGAAGCGGGGAGAAGAGCTCCCCCGGGCTCGATGCCGGGTCAAAACCGCCGTCGGGCATGATGCGCCCATTTTACCTCCCACCCGCCCACCCGGGAGCAGGGAGCA
>DATIVB010000275.1:0-1605 GCA_035466375.1 Chondromyces sp. | reverse complement strand
GACGCCGCGCGGTGGCGTTCGATCTCGCGCGCGGCCTCGCGCGCGGTCTCCAGGGTGCGGCGCAGCCGGGCTTCGTCGACCGTGGCGCGCGCGAAGCGCACCCGGTCGGCCACCGCCATCACCTCGGAGACGCCGCGCTGCACGCCGTCGGACCACCCCAGCCGGCGCGCCAGCAGGCGCAGCTCGAAGGAGGTCATGTCCTCGGCCGGCTCGCCGCTCTGGCGCGCCAGGTAGCGGCGCACGCCGGCCGCGAGGCCGTCGCACACGCCGGCCAGGGGCTCGCGCCCGAGGCGGTGCTCGAGCCCCGCCAGGAGGCGCTCGAGCTCGTCGAGAGGGGGCAGAGCGGCAACGCCTCCGGAGGCCTCGACGCCGCGCCGGCGACGACTCCACCAGGCGAAGGCGGCGGCCGCGCCGAGCACCGGCACCGCCAGCGGCAGCACCCACTCCCACGGAAAGCCCTGCACCCCCACCGGATCGCGCAACGGCTGCGGCTCGACCTCGTCCCCGGCCGGCAGCACCGAGGCCACCGTCACCCCCGGCGGATCGAGGGCGGGCACCGCGCGGGCCTCGCCGCCCGGCTCGCGCACCGAGGCGGCGATCGGCGGCAGGGACAGCTCGCCGGTTTCGAGCGGCGCCAACACCAGCTCCCAGGCGGGCGGGCGCGCGCCCTCGAGGCTGCGCGGGCCCTCGACAAGAGCCCACGCTCCGCCGGGCTCGAGCTCCACCTCGAGCTCGCCCCACAGCAGGTCGTCGCCGCCGCGCGCCGAGACCGTGAGCGGCACGCGATCGCCGACCCGGGGCGCGCCGGCTGCGACGCTGACGTCGAGGGCCGGCGGCTCGGCCGCGGCCGCAACGGGCGCCGCGAGCAGGACGGCGAGGAGGAGCTCAGCGCGCACGGCGGCGCTCCCTGCGCTCGAGCATCGCCTGCACCACCGGCAGGTAGTCCGAGCCGGTGTGGAGCTCGACCAGGTCGACCCCGGGTGGCACGCTCCCCAGCCGCACCGCACCGGCGCCCCGGACCAGCCCGCGGCGCCCGTCCTCGAGGTCGGCCACCGGCAGCACCGCGCCCGCCAGGCCGTCCTCGAGGAGGGCGTCGGAGACCCGCACCACCACCACCTCGTGGCGCCCGCCCAGGGCCACCAGCTCGCGCCGCGGCAGCTCGCAGCCCTGGTCGACCAGCGCGATCACCACGCCGCGGCGGCGGAGCAGACGGCCGGCCGCGCGGACCGCCTCGTCGAGCGCCGTGCCGCGGCCGCCGGGCTCGGCGGCCAGCAGCTCGCGCACCACCCGCAGGCCGTGGCGCCAACCCAACCGTGGCGGGATCAGGGCGCGCACCGCGTCGTCGAAGAGGATGGCGCCGACCCGGTCGCGGCGGGCCGCGGCGAGCGCGAACAGGCTCGCCACCTCGGCGATCAGGTCGTGCACCGTCATCACCCCCGAGCCGAAACGGGTCGAGCTCGAGAGGTCGACGAGCAGCAGGACGTTGAGGTCGCGCTCCTCGCGGTAGCGCTTGATGTGCAAAAAGCCGGTGCGGGCGGTGACGTTCCAGTCGATGGTGCGGACGTCGTCGCCCGGCCGGTACTCGCGCACCTCCTCGAACTCGAG
>DATIVB010000274.1:0-3261 GCA_035466375.1 Chondromyces sp. | reverse complement strand
CAGGCCCTGTACAACAAGGTCGTCGTCTACCACTTCGACCTCCACCAGCACGACGACGCCGAAGCCGCCCTGCGCGCCCTGCAGCAGCTCAAGCAGAGCGACCCGTCGATCCCCGACCTCTCGGCGCTCGAGAGAGAGGTGCTGGGGGGCTGACGCGAGGAAATTTCGGATTTCGGATTTCGGATTTCGGATTTTCCGCCCGCCCACCCCCACAGTCGTCGTTCGCACCTGGAGGACACGATCTGTGCCGATCCGTCTCGCGAGACTCGTGAACCCTGTCGGAATTCTGAGCACGGAGGATACGGACCGTCTGCAAGAAAGACCGTGATACCGAAGCACCGAGCTGTCAGCAGTCCCCGCCACGGGGGTGTGGAGGGGAAATCCGAAATCCGAAATCCGAAATCCCAATTCCGCCGCTGTCGTATACTCATCCTCCCCCACGAAAGGGGGCTGTCATGCAGCGAATCCTCATCTTCGTCGTTCTGCTGTTGGTTGTCTGGCGGGTGCTGGCGGCCATCGGCCGCCGCCAGTCGGAGCGCGCACCCGGCGCCGACAGCTTCAGCCGCTTCTCGCCCGAAGCGCGGCGGCGGCGCAAGAGCGCGCCGGAGACTGGCAGCAGACAGGTGGAGGAGCTCGTCGAGTGCTCCGCGTGCGGCACTTTCGTGCCCGCAGGGCGGGCGCTGTCCGACGGCTCGATCAGGGTCTTCTGCAGCCCCGGGTGCCGCGAGCAGGCAGACGCCGGCGTCAGGGATGCTGGTCGGTGAACTGGCCGAGCAGCTGACGGCGGCCGGCGCGCGGCTGGCGGCGGCGGGGCTGGTGCAGGCGAGCGAGGGCAATCTGTCGGCCAGGATCGACGCCCGCCGCATTCTGGTAACGCCCTCCGGCGGGGTCACGGGCCGACTGCGCGGCGCCGATCTCGTCGAGGTGGCGCTCGACGGCGCGCCGGTGCCGGTTCGCGCGTCCTCCGAGGTGCACCTCCACCTCGAGGTCTACCGCCGCCGCCCCGACGTCGGCGCCGTGGTCCACGCCCACCCGCCTCGAGTGCTGCAGCTGGCCCGCGCGGGCCGGCTGCCCGAGCCCCGGCACCTCGATGCCGACGAGCGTCTCTTCGGACAGGTGCTGGAAGTCGCGCACTTCGACGAGGGCAGCCGTTCCCTGGCCGTGGCCGCAGCCGGCGCCCTCGCCGATGCGGTGGCGTGCGTGCTCCGCGACCACGGGGCGGTGACGGTGGGGGCGAGTGTGGACCAGGCGCTGCGCCGCATGCTCGTCCTCGAGCGGGCTGCGGTCCGCGCCGAGGGCGCGTGATGGAGCCCCCGACCCTCTTCCCCGAGGACCCGAGTACGGCCCCCCTCGCCGACCGCATGCGACCGGCGAGCCTGGACGAGGTCGTCGGCCAGGAGCCGCTGGTGGGCGAGGGCGGGATCATCCGCTCGCTGGCAGAGCGGGGCGAGCTGCCCTCGCTGATCTTCTGGGGCCCGCCGGGCAGCGGCAAGACGACCATCGCCCGTTTACTGGCGGACGCCGCCGGGGCGGAGATGGTGACCTTTTCGGCGGTGCTTTCGGGCGTCAAGGAGGCGCGTGGAGTGATGGCGGAGGCGCGGGAGCGGCGGCGGCTCGAGAGCCGGCGCACGGTGCTCTTCGTCGACGAGATCCATCGCTTCAACCGCGCCCAGCAGGACGCCTTCCTGCCCTACGTGGAGGCCGGGGACATCATCCTGGTCGGCGCGACCACCGAGAACCCCTCCTTCGAGCTCAACCGCGCGCTGCTGTCGCGGGTCAAGGTCTACATCCTCGACCCGCTGAGCCGCGAGCAGATCGTCAGCCTCCTGCGCCGCGCCCTCGCCGAGCCCGAGCGCGGCCTCGAGCGGGTGGCGCCGCCGGTGGCCGACGAGGCGCTCGCGCTCATCGCCGCCCTCGCCGCCGGCGACGCGCGCCAGGCGCTCAACCACCTCGAGCTCGCGGTCGCGGTGGCGCGGAGCGAGGGCCTCGAGGCGATCGGCCGCGAGCTGGTGCAGCGGGTATCCCAGAACGTGGTCGCGGTCTACGACAAGGGCGGCGAGGAGCACTACAACCTGATCTCCGCGCTTCACAAGGCGGTCCGCAACTCGGACCCGGACGCCGCCCTGTACTGGCTCGGACGGATGCTCGCAGGCGGCGCGGACCCGCGATTCGTCGCCCGGCGGATGCTGCGTATGGCTTCGGAGGACGTCGGCATGGCCGACCCGAGGGCCCTCGAGCAGGTGGCGGCGGCAGCGCACGCGGTGGAGCACATGGGCATGCCGGAGTGCGAGCTGGCGCTGGCGCAGGCCGCGGTCTATCTCTCGCTGGCGGCGAAGTCCAACGCGCTCTACACGGCCTACGGCGCGGTCAAGCGCGAGGTGGCCGAGCGGCCGGGGCTGGCGATCCCGATGGCGGTGCGCAACGCGCCGACGGCGCTGATGAAGGACGCCGGTTACGGCGCGGGCTACCGCTACGCCCACGACGAGCGCGGCGCGGTGGCCGACCTCGAGTGCCTACCGGCGGAGCTGGCCGGGGTCCGCTTCTACCAACCCACGTCCTACGGGTGGGAGGCCCGCATCCGCGAGCGCCTGGCCGAGATCCGCCGCCTCCGGGAAGAAGCGCGCAAGAAGTCCTGAGGTCCCCCCCGGGCGCATGTCCGGAGAATCGTGAGGTGCGTGCGGTTCGATTTCGAATTTCGAATTTCGAGTTTCCCGCCCACCCACCCACGTCCCAACCACGAAGACACCAAGACACCAAGAAATCACAAAGCACACCCGCCCGACTATTTGAACGCAAAGACGCAAAGACGCAAAGGCGCAAAGACACAAAGGGGCCGGTGCAGCGCATGGGTGCCCTTCCGCCTCGTGGCGGCAGAACGGCAGGCGATCGGATCGCCTGCCACCGGTGAGAAGCAGGCGAGCTCCAAACCCGAGCGTTCGTCGTCGCCACGCTTCGCACCGGAAGCCGTGCCCGGGGCACGGCGGTTCTGCCTCTCGCCCTTCCCAGTGTCAGTGGTAGAGACGGTCCCATCTCCATCCTCTTGAATGAAGATGAGACCTGGCGAGGCCTGCGCTCTCCGAGAGCGCAGGCCGCTGGGCCTCGAAGCCGGATCGAGAGCTCGCTTTCGAGCCGGCTTCGAGGCCCAACGGTTTCCGGCCGTCCGACGGCCGGAGACCTCGCCACACCGCTGATCTCGTGGCGCGCTGCAGCGTCTGTGCGCGGGTGGAGGGGTGGCGGGCTTTGCGCGTTTGCGCCTGTGCG
>DATIVB010000273.1:0-2748 GCA_035466375.1 Chondromyces sp. | reverse complement strand
GCGTTGTGCTCGAGGGCCGAGGTGACGACCCGAGTCCCCGCCGCGAGCCGCGCCGCCAGCACGGTGTTGATCCAGAAGGTGGCGCCGGGGCCGAGCAGGGTGCGCTCGGGGTCGGCGCCGAGCAGCCCGGCCACCTCCTCGCGCGCCGCCTCGATGGCCCGCGAGGCCGCCACCGTCAGGCGGTGACCGCCGCGTCCCGGGTTGCCGGCCTCGCGCTCGAGGAAGCGGACCATCGCCTCGGCGACGCCCGGCGCCTTGGGGAAGGCGGTGGCGCCGTGGTCGAGGTAGATCGGAGCTTCGGGGCTCACGGCCTGACGATCGAGCCCGCGTCGGCGAGCCTGGAGGCGATCTCGAGCATGTCGGTGACCCGGCCCACCCGCAGCGCGGCGCCGAGCTCGAAGAAATTGAGGCAGGTGCCGCAGGCGATGATCTCGGTCCCGGAAGCCGCGAGCGCCTCGAGATCGTCGATCAGCAGCGAGCCCTCGCAGCACAACCTGACGCCGTCGTTGTAGAAGATGATCGTGTCCGGGCGCCGCTCGAGCTGGGCCTGGGTCTTGAGGAAGGAGCGCATGAGGAGCGCGCCGAGCTCGTCGTCGCCGGTGCCCATGGTGGCGGCGCTGATCTGCACCACCCGCGGCCCGCGGACCGCAGCCTCTTCCGGCACCTCGCAGGCGAGCAGCGCGTCCTCGCCGGGGCGGGCGTCGACGGCGTCGCCGCCGGCCGTGATCGTGAGCACGAAGCTCCCGTCGCCGGGCTCCTCGACCGCCACCTCCGCGCCGCGCGCGGCCGCGAAGCGGCTCACGTTCGAGCGGCTGAGCGCGTCGGCCACGTGCATGACGATCTCCCGCTCGCCGGCCTCCAGCAGATCACGCAGCTTCAGCACCGGCCCCGGACATGCCAGATTGCGAACGTCAAGCTCCTTCATGGTCTCCCCTCGCCGGTGAGTGTAAACCCCTCGGTGTCGTGGTTTCTTTCTTCTTCCGGCCCGCCGCCGTCGCGGCGGCGGGCCGGAAGAAGAAAGAGTATGATGGGTCTCAGACCCAATTCAAGGAGGTGACCATGCTCGGTCGAGGCGTCCTGAGTCGCTTGCACACTCTGACGCAGGAGGAGGGCTCCACCCTCACGCTGTACCTGGACATCGACCAGAACAAGCAGGTCAACCGCAAGCGCGGCTGGCTGGTGCAGGCCGAGGCCCTGCTCAAGGCCCTCAAGGCGGAGCACGGCGCGGACCGCAAGCTCGACGAGGCCTGCCGGCGCGCCCTCGAGCTGGTGCGCAAGATGCGGCCCTCGGGTCTGTCGGCGCTGGTGGTGGTGCACCTGCCGTCGAAGACCGCCGAGGTCCACCAGGTCAAGGTGCCGCTCGCGGCCTCGGCCCACTGGCGCCGGGGCGCCTTCCTTCGCCCCGTCGTCGAGGCGATGGACGAGCACGAGCGCTACGGCGTGGTGCTCACCAGCACCCAGCGGGCGCGGCTCTTCACCGTCTCGATGGGCGAGATCACCGAGCACGAGGACCTCTTCTCGGACACCTCGCCGCGCAGCCGCGCCCTCGGCGCCGATCAGATGCGCTCGCAGAAGCGGCGCGACCGCCACTACGAGGAGGAGGTCACCCTCCACGCCAAGAAGGTGATCGACGCCCTCCACGATCTTTCCCTGCACGTGCCCTTCGACCGGCTGATCATCGCCGGCACCCCCAAGGCGACCGCCCAGCTCGAGCGCCTGCTGCCGCGCCGCCTGCAGGGCAAGCTCGTGCGGGCGCTCCCGATGCCCATGACCGCCACCCCCAGGGAGGTCCTGCAGGGGATCCTCAAGGTCCGCGAGCGCATGGAGCGCGAGCAGGAGGCGGCGCTGGTCGAGGGCGTGCTGGCCGAGCTCCACGACCGCGGCAAGGCGGTGGCCGGCTTTGCCGCCGTGCTGGACGCCGTCAATCAGGGGAGGGTGTGGACGATGGTCTACTCCAAGGGCTTCACCGCCCTCGCCGGCGAGTGCGGCGACTGCGGCGCTTTCTCCCCGCACCCCCGCGGCCCCTGCGTCTACTGCGGCGGCACCGTCAAGCCCATGCCGCAGCCGGTCGACCGCCTCAGCCAGTCGGTGCTCGAGATGGGCGGCCGGGTCGAGATCGTCGACGGCCCCGCCAAGACCACCCTCGCGAAGCAGGGAGGCATCGCGGCGCTGCTGCGGTATTAGGCGTTCAAACGTCGGAACGTTGAAGCGTTCAAACGTCGAGACGGTGAGAACGTGCGGTGGGACCTGCCACGTTGTGGCGGCGGGCGTCCCGCAGGCCAAGTGGGTTGAGTCGGCCTGCGAGGCTTCGGCGAGAGCTCAGACCGGGATCTTCTTGATCAGCTTGGCGACGGTCTTGAAGTCGGCGGTGTCGCAGCGTTCGAGGAGCTCGAAGAGGACGGACTCGGTTGAGGTGATCACGGCGCCGGCGGCGGCCATGCGGTGCAGGGCCCAGTCTTTGTCGGCTCCACGGCGCGAGCTGACGGCGTCGTGGGGGACGTACACCTCGTAGCCCTCGGCCAGGAGGTCGACCGCCGTCTGCAGGACGCAGACGTGGGCCTCGATGCCGGTGACCACGATCTGTGCGCGGCCGGTCCGCTCGACGGCCGCGCGCAGCCCCTCGTCGCGGTCGCAGGAGAAGGTGAGCTTGACCAGGAACCCGCTGCCGAGGGCGTCCGCCAGCGAGCCGACCGTCGCTCCAAGGCCCTGCGGATACTGCTCGCTGCCGATGACCGGCACCCCGAGCCC
>DATIVB010000272.1:0-7564 GCA_035466375.1 Chondromyces sp. | reverse complement strand
CTACCCGAGCCCGCGGTGGGGGGCGGCGAGGAAGCACGCCAGGCAGCCGGTACGGTTGCGCAGGGTCGCGAGCGGCGTGGCGATACCCGCCGACTCTCGGCGCAGCCCCTCGTACACCCGTGCGAGCTCGAAGCGGTTGCGGAACAGCCACATCTCCATCGGCTCGGACGCCTCGAGCTCGGGCGTCTGGATGGGCACCTGGAGTGCGTGCAGGAGGACGTCGTCAGCGGTCCGGTACTCGCCGAAGACCCACTTGCGAGTGCCGTCCTCGAGCACGTAGGTGATCACCAGCAGGTTCTCGGCGATGGCCCCCTGCGAGTCGCCGGCACCGTCGGGGCGGCCGCGGTCGTTGGCCTGGGCGAGCCGGCGCAGGCTCTCGATCAGCGGCCCGTCGAACGGCACCGGCGCCGCCTCGGGCGGCCGCTGCTTCCACACCGCGGCCTCGGCGAGCTCCTGCGGCGGCAGCCCCTTGAGCCGCGCGACGCCGAGGTGGCGCAGGCCAACGTAGAGGGTGTCGGGCAGCGCCGGGTCGATGGGCAGCAGCAGCCACTGCAGGGAGTCCTTCTCGACCACAGCGAGCTCTTCCACCTCGAGCTCGTGCTGCAGCTCCTCGAGGAACGGGAAGGCGACGACGATGCCCTCGTTGATGAGCTCGCCGTGGCCGTCGATGGTGGCCGCGTAGCGCCGGCTCGCGTGCGGCTCGAGACCGCTGCGAACCGACGACAGCGGCGCCAGGAAGGACTCGACCGCGCGGGGCTCGTAGCCGGAGTGGATCAGGAACTCGGCGATGTCGGAGACCTCGCGCGCGCTCTTGCCGGTGGTCAGCCGCGCGAGCTCGACGATGCCGTGGCCGAAGAACTCGAAGCGCTTGGCCTCGGGGCCGGGGTGGAGCATGGGGAGCAGGCGGTAGACCCCGAAGTTGAGGGCGATCCGGATGCCGTGGTTGAAGGGGAAGCCGATGCCGCGGAGCTGCTCGTAGACCGACTGGATCTCACAGGCGGCCGCGATCACCCGCAGGGCGCGGCGGGAGGTGTAGAAGGCGCCGTCGCCGAGGACCTTCTCGAAGGTCAGCCGGCGCCGCAGCCGGATCGCCTCGAGGCGGTTCTGGAACACGTACATGAACTGGAGCGCCCGCTCCTCGGCCATCCGCCCTTCCTTGCGCATCTCCTCGAGGACCGCGGTGAAGTTGGACAGGTCGTAGATCAGGCCGAAGCGGCGGACCGCCGAGTCGACGACGCCGGGTGCGGTGAAGTCGTAGGGCCTGGTGGTCCTGGCGATCGGCGTCGCCGCCGACGGCCCGGCCAATGCCAGGGCGCCGGCCTGGCGCTGCATGGGCAGGATCCGGCGCCGTAGCGCGGCCAACAGCTCGAAGGACTTCAGGCGCAGCCCGAGGTCGCGCAGGAGGTCCATCTGCACCACCGAAAGGTGGAGGGTCTCGGCGAGACCCGCGTTGCGGATGGCATCCAGGAGGCGCGGCTCGAGGAGGCTCTCGACGCGCTCGAGCTTGAGGCTCGAGCCCACCGCCAAGCGCAGCAGGTTGCCGACCTCCGGCTGCCGCGCCACCAGCTCGCCGAGGCGGGCGAGCACCCGTCGGTTGGCGGTGACCAGCGCATCGGCGCTCTGCCGGTAGCGCAGCTGCAGATAGGTCCGCAGCTGCGTGAGATCGCGCGGAGGCCGCGGCTCGACGAGCAGCAGGTGGTCCTGGCAGATCACGCCGAGCAGGGGGGTCAGAGCGGGGGTCACCTGGACCTCGGCGAGCTGGTGCAGTCGGTTGACCGCCGCCATCGCCGCGCGGCGCAGCAGGTCGGCGACGACGGCCGCCAGGGCGTGGCGCGGGTCGGCCGCGGGATCGGCGTCGCGCACGCCGGCCCTCGAAGCCGGCACCTGGGCAAGCGCCCTGACGACCTCCTGCGAGTGAAACAGCAGGAAGAGGTCGACGAGCCCCCGGTAGTAGTCGTTCATGAAGACGTTCTCGAGGGTGGTCGAGACGCTCTTGAGGTAGCGTTCGCGGCACGCCTGCAGGGACCGCTTGAGCTCCTCGTCGACCGCGTGGGCGCTGCTGCGGTGCTCGACCTCGGCCCGTATCAGGCCCTCCAGGTCGCGGCGCAGCTTCAGGGCGCCGTCCGAGAGAAGGATCGGAAAGCCCCAGGTCACCACCCGCTCCTCGTCGCGGCTGAAGATCGGAAACGGCGCCGGCAGCGAGGTCGCGAGGGCGGGGAAGAGCTCGCACCATCCCCCGCCGACCTCTTCGGGCGTCAGGTACTGCGGGTGTTGGAGGTCTTCCTGCAGAACGTGCGCGAAGGCGTCCAGCGACTTGTCATCCCGCACCATCCTTCCATTGTATCCGGCGGCCGGGCCGGGCAGAGCCCGGCTGGATTGATCCGCCGGCGCAAGGGTGGGATAATCTGCTCACATGCTGTTCGACGATCTGGTTCGCGCGATCAGGGAAAGCCCCTTCTTCCACGGGATGTCCCATGACGAGCAGGTGTCCCTGGCCCGGCTCGGCTCGGTCGACCGCCACCGTCCGGGCGCGGTCCTGTTCCGGCCGGGACAGGTCCCGGCCGCGCTCTATCTGGTGCTCCAGGGTGTCGTCGAGATCTGCCGTGAGGAGAGCAGCGAGCTCGGGCTGCGGCCGGTGGCATACCTCGGTCCCGGGTCGACGGTGTCGGAGAGCAAGGTCATCACCGGCACCGTGATGGCCTCCCTGGCCCAGTTTCCGGAGGGGGGCGTGACCCTCACCTGGCCGCGCCCGGTCCTCCTGCGACACCTGTACGCGTCGCGGGATCTCGCCCTGAACTACCTGCAGAGCCTGGCCCGCCGACTCGAGGGTACGATCGCCAACCTCGGGGCCCACGAAGGCTCGAACCTCGGCGGGCGGCTCGAGCACTTCGACCTGCCGGCGATCCTGCAGATGGTCGTGGACTCGGGTGCGACCGGGGTCCTCGAGATCGCCGACGCCGACGGTCATGACTTCGGAGCGATCCACACCCGGGCGAAGATGATCGGCCCCATGCACTGCCGCAACCTGACCGGCCGCGAGGCCTTCCTCGAGATCCTCGCCTTTCCGCCGACCAAGGGGACCTTCCGCTTCTCATCGACCGCCGCGGCCCAGGAGGGCGCCGACTATCAGCCGGTCCAGCCGCTGCTGATGGAGGCAGCGCGAATCCAGGACGAGTTCACCTACTTCGCGGCGACCGTTGCCGAAGACGCGTACCTGCAACCCTCGTCGCGCCAGCTGGTGTGGAGCGGCGGCCGCAACTCGGAGCTGGTGGAGCAGGTGTGGCACCAGCTCTGTGTCGAGCCCTGCGGCTGGGGGCTGCTGTCCGAGGTGCTTCCCTTCAGCCGCGGCCAGATCGGCCTCGCGGTCCGCGACATGCTGTTGGCGGGTGTGATCACCGTCGACCGCGGCTACAGGATCGGCGACCGCCGGGCCTCGAGCGCCTGATGTCGGAACGCGATCGAGCTCCAGCCGGCGGCCTTTCGGCCCCGGGCGTGGGGCGCCGCCTCGCGACCTTCTCTATACTCGAGCAATGCTCCGCCGCCGCCTGCTGCTGACGCTGGTCGCCGCTCTCACGGTGGCGGTCGCCGGGACGTCGCTGATCCGGACCGTACGCAACTTCTACCGGCTCGACTTCGTCGTCTCCTGGGTCGCCGCCGGGCTCGTGGTGGAAGGCGTTCCCGAGGGCTCGAGCGCCGCGGCGGCCGGGCTGAGACCGGGCGACACGATCGTCGGCGTGGAGGGGGTGTCGATCGATCGCCTCGACGACCCCGCGTTCTTCCTCGCCGGCGGCGACGAGCACGACCTCGAGGTGCGTCACGCCAACGGCAGCGTCGCCCGGATTCGCTTCCGGTCGCCGCCGCCGGCCATCAACTCGGTCTACCTGGCCCGCACCACGGTCGGCCTGGCGAGTCTCGCGCTGGCGCTGTCCACCGTCTGGCGAACCCGGCGTCGCGAGGCCGCGACCTTTCTGCTGCTCGCGGCGGCCGCTCTCGTCATGGGCGCGGTGCCCAACCGGACCGCCACCGCCGAGCTGACGCTGCAGGTCGTGAGGCGCGCGGCGGGGGCCGCGCTGCCCTTTCTGATCGCCCGCTTCTTCCTGATATTCCCGGAGCGCGAGCGCTCGATGCGCACCCTCGACATCGTCATGCTGGCCGCGATCGCCTGCTCGGGGGGGACCGCGCTGGTGCGCGGCGCGGAAGCGTGGTGGCCGGCGGTCGCCTCGCTGCTGCGGGCGCTCTTCACCTCGTCCGTGCTCTTCGGCATCGTCATCCAGATATGGCGGTGGCGGGTGGCGGCCCGGGAGGCGAGGACGCGTCGCCAGATCGAGTGGGAGGCGCTCGGTCTGATCGTCGGCCTGACGCCGTTTCTGGCGCTGGTGGCGGTCCCCAACTGGTTCGGCATCGGCTTCGAGCCCTTCACCTGGATGGCGGTGCTGCCGATCGTCGCCGTTCCCCTGTCGCTGTCGGCGGCGCTCTTCGAGTACCGCTTGTGGGACCTCGAACCGATCGCGCGGGACTCCCTGTCGGCCACTCTGGTCGTCGTCATGGGCGGCTTCATCTTCGTCCTCACGAACCACGTCCTGCTCCGCTACGTCGGCGGCCTCGGCTCGCTGCGCAACCTGTTCGCGTTCGCGACCGGGGTCCTGCTGGTGGTGCTCCTACAACCGGTGCGGCTCCAGGTCGAGCGCTACCTCGACCAGTGGCTGCACCATGGGCGGCCCGCCCCACGGGTCCTCCTGGCCAGCGCGAGCCGGGACCTGGCGCGGGTCACCGACCCGCGAGAGTTGCTCGTGCTGCTGTCGCACACCCTGAACCAGGGCCTCGAGTTCGATCTTGTGGCCACCTACCTGAGAATGTCGGGAGAGGTGTTCGAGCGGGTCACCGGCTCCGAGGACGCGGCGCCCGATCTTCTTCCGGGGGCGGTCGTGAATGACCCCTACCCGGGTCTGCCCGAGCAGCCACTGGCACGAGCCGGCTACACGGTCAGAATGCCACTGGAGAGGGCCGGCACCGTCCACGGGTTGCTCTACCTGGGCCTGCGGCGCGGCGTCTTCCCGCTCGGCAGCGAGGGTGAGGAGGTGGTGGCTGCGTTCGCCGCGCAGGCGGCGCTGGCTCTCGAGAGCGCGCGCTATCTCGACGACCTGCGGCGCCAGGCCGAAGAGTACCGGATCCTCCACACCAACACCCAGCGCATCATCGAGTCCTCGGCGGCGGCGATCCTGGTCTGCGACGCCTCGGCCCACATTCTCACCGCCAACCGGCACGCGGCCGGCATCTTCGAACGTCAGGCCCAGTCCCTGGTCGGGCTCGCACTCGGCGATCTTGTCGATCTGCCCGAAGCCTGGCGGCGGGAGCTGCCGCTGCACGCCGTCAACACCGAGGCGAGGACCCTCTCCGACCCGCCGCGGCACGTGATCCTCGCGGTTTCGGTGCTCGAGCTCGACAGCGGCAGCTTCAACGGCCGGGTGGTCGTGCTGCAGGACGTGACCGAGCTGCGGGACCTCCAGGACCGCATCCGCGAGCAGGAACGCCTCGCGGGGCTCGGCCGCCTGGCCTCCGGCCTCGCGCACGAGATCAACACCCCGCTGACCGGTATCTCGTCCTTCGCCCAGATGCTGGGCCAGATGACGCCGGGCGACGACCCTCGCGCCGAGCTGGTCGACAAGCTGGTCGACCAGAGCTTCAGGGTGTCGCGCATCGTCTCCAATCTGCGCGCCATGGTGCGCGGCTCGACCGATAGCCGCACCGTTCTCGAGCTGCGGGGATTGGCGACGCGGGCGGCCGAGGATGCGGCGCGCTCACTCGGTGCGGAGAGCGTGCTTGAAATCGACGCCGCCGAGTCGCCGGTGATGGTGTGGGGATCGGTGGCGCCGATCGAGCTCGCGATCTCGAACCTGGTGCGCAACGCCATCGAGGCATCCCCGTCCGGGCAGCCGATCGTGATGTCGATCCTCGCCGACGGCGGCTGGGCGGAGATCCGGATCGAGGACTCGGGGGCGGGCCTGAGCGATGCGGGGGTCGAGAAGGCTTTCGAGCCCTTCTACACGACCAAGACCGACCGCGGCGGGACGGGCCTCGGCCTCGCGATCACGCGTGATATGATCGCCCAGCTCGGCGGCAGCGTCAGCCTCGCCAACCGGGACGAAGGCGGCGCCCGGGCGACGATCAGGTTACAACGATGGCAGGAGCCGGTTCAGTCCTCGTGATCGATGACGAGCCCGTCCTTCAGGACGTGCTCGGGTCCCTCTTGAAGGGGGCTGGTTTCGACTGTCACCAGGCGACCACCGCCGCCGCCGGCATGAAGGTCCTGCGCGAGGAGGAGATCGACGTCGTCCTCCTCGACCTCATGCTGCCGGACCGCTCGGGGCTCGAGCTGCTGCCGGAGATCAAGACCTTCGACCCCCACCTCCCGGTGGTGGTCATCACCGCCTACTCGTCGGTCGAGTCCGCGATCGAGGCGATGCGGCGGGGCGCCTTCCACTACGTGCCCAAGCCCTTCAAGAACGAGGAGGTGCTGCACCTCGTGCACCGGGCGGCCGAACGGCGCTCGCTGATGGTCGAGAACCTGCAGCTGCGGAGCCGGCTCGAGGGCATGGGCGAGATCGTCGGCAGGAGCCGCCGCATCGAGGAGGTCTTCGAGCTCATGCGGCGGGCGGCCCCGGCCCGCTCCAACATCCTCGTCATCGGCGAGTCCGGAACCGGTAAGGAGCTGGTGGCGCGCGCCATCCACCGCCTCAGCCCGCGCGGCGACGGCCCCTTCGTACCGGTCCACACCAGCGCGATCCCCAACGAGCTCCTCGAGTCGACGATCTTCGGCCACGTCAAGGGAGCTTTCACCGGCGCGGTGAACAACCGCAAGGGCCTCTTCGAGGCTGCGCACGAGGGCACGCTCTTCCTCGACGAGATCGGCACCATCGCGGCCGAGATCCAGACCAAGCTGCTGCGGGTCATCCAGGAGCGAGAGATCCGCCGCGTCGGCAGCGTCGAGTCGCGGTACGTCGATGTCCGGCTCGTGGCGGCCACCAACACCGACCTCTGGGCGGAGGTGCAGGCCGGGCGATTCCGGGAGGACCTCTACTACCGGCTCAACGTCATCACCATCGAGCTGCCCCCGCTGCGCGAGCGGCGCGAGGACATCGCACTGCTCGCCACCCACTTCCTGCAGCTCTACGCGGAGGAGAACCAGCGCACCGTGCAGGGGTTCTCGGCGGCCGCGATGGACGCGCTCGCCGCCTACCACTGGCCGGGCAACGTCCGCGAGCTCGAGAACGCGGTCGAGCGCGCGGTGGTGCTCTGTCGCGGCGACACGATCGAGGTCGACGAGCTGCCGCAGGCGGTGCGCAGCGAGGGCGCCGCCGGGGAGGCGGCGCCGGACATCCCGCCGGGCGGCGTCGATTTCCGCCGGCTCGTCGGCGACTACCAGGCCCGGCTGATCCGCGAGGCCATGCGCCAGGCCGGCGGCGTGCAACGGCGGGCGGCGAAGCTGCTCAAGCTGAGCCCGACCACTTTGAACGAGATGATCCACCGCCTCGAGATCGAGGTCGAAGAGTAGACCACCCGCCCG
>DATIVB010000271.1:0-2171 GCA_035466375.1 Chondromyces sp. | reverse complement strand
AGCGGAAGGCGCTCGAGTCCACGCCTTGGTGGCCGCCGCGGGTCGTCCCGCCGGAACAGGCGCCGAACGTCCTGCTCATCATCACCGACGACTCGGGCTTCGGCGTGCCGAGCACCTTCGGCGGCGTGGTTCCGTTCGAAGCGATGGACAGGCTCGCGGCGGAGGGGCTGAGCTACACCAACATCCACTCGACGGCGCTCTGCTCGCCCACCCGCGCGGCGCTGATCACCGGGCGGAACCACCACTCCGCGGGCTTCGGGGTGATCTCGGAGCAGTCGACCGGCTTTCCCGGCTACAACAGCATCATTTCCAGGGACAAGGCGACGATCGGCCGGATCCTGCTCGACAACGGCTACGCCACGTCCTGGTTCGGCAAGAACCACAACACGCCGGCCTTCCAGGCCAGCCAGGCGGGCCCCTTCGATCAGTGGCCGACCGGCATGGGTTTCGAATACTTCTACGGCTTCGTCGGCGGCGACGCCAACCAGTGGCAGCCGAACCTCTTCCGCAACACCACCCAGATCTACCCCTTCGAGGGCAAGCCGGGCTGGAACCTTGTGACCGGCATGGCCGACGACGCCATCGACCACCTGACCCGCCTCAACCAGATCGACCCCGACAAACCGTTCTTCGTCCACTACGTGCCCGGTGCGACCCACGCGCCCCACCACCCGACCCAGGAGTGGGTCGACACGATCCACGACATGCACCTTTTCGACGAGGGCTACGAGAAGCTGCGCGAGACGATTTTCGAGAATCAGAAGCGCCTGGGCGTGATCCCGGCCGACACCCGGCTCGAGCCGTGGCCCGACGACGTGCTCAAGCCCTGGGACCAGCTCACCGACGTCGAGAAGAAGCTCTTCATCAAGCAGGTCGAGATCTTCGCCGCCTACGAGGCCTACGTCGACCACGAGATCGGGCGTGTCATCCAGGCCGTGGAGGACATGGGCAAGCTCGACAACACCCTCGTCATCTACATCAACGGCGACAACGGAACCAGCGCCGAGGGAGGCCCGCTCGGAACCCCCAACGAGGTGGCCTTCTTCAACGGCATCAATATGATGCCCGCCGAGCAGCAGATGCACTGGTACGACGTCTGGGGTACCGAGGAGACCTACAACCACATGTCGGCGGGTTGGTCGTGGGCTTTCGACACTCCCTTCACCTGGTTCAAGCAGAACGCGTCCAGGCTCGGCGGCGTGCGGCAGTGCATGGCGGTCTCGTGGCCGAACGGGATCAAGGACACAGGCGGTCTGCGCGAGCAGTTCATGCACGTCGTCGACGTGGTGCCGACCATCCTCGAGGTCACGGGCATCGCCGCGCCGGAATTCGTCGACGGCATCGAGCAGGCGCCCATCGAGGGCACGAGCTTCGCCTACACCTTCGACGCCGCAAATGCCAAGGCGCCGACGCGCCACACCACCCAGTACTTCGAGATGATGGGCCAGTACGCCCTCTACCAGGAGGGCTGGCTGCTCGCCACCAAGGTCAACCGGGCGCCGTGGGAGGCCTATGGCGCCGCCAACCCCGACCCGCTCAACAACCAGGTGCTCGAGCTCTACAATCTCGACGAGGATTTCAGCCAGTCGAACAACATCGCCGACCAGCACCCGGACAAGGTGAAGGAGCTGAAGGCGATGTTCATTGAGGAGGCGAAGAAGTACCAGGTCTTCCCGATGGACGCCTCGGTGGCCACCCGCCTCGTGCAGCCGCGACCGAGCATCACCGCCGGCCGCACCGAGTTCGTCTACACGCGGCCGATGATCGGCGTACCGCAGGGGGATTCGCCGAGCATCCTCAACTCGTCCTACACCTTCACGGCCGAGATCGAGGTGCCCGAGGGCGGCGCCGAGGGCGTGATCGTGGCTTCGGGCGGCCGCTTCGGCGGCTACGGCTTCTACCTGCTCGACAGCAAGCCGGTCTTCCTGTGGAACATGGTCGACCTCAAGCGCATCAGGTGGGAGGGGCCGGCGCTTGCACCCGGTAAGCACACCGTCGTGTTCGATTTCAAATATGATGGTCTCGGCGCCGGCACCCTCGCGTTCAACGACATGAGCGGGATCGGTCAGGGTGGCACCGGAACCCTCAAAGTGGACGGGACGGTTGTCGACACCCAGAAGATGGAACACACCCTGCCGATGATCCTGCAGTGGGACGAGAGCTTCGATGTG
>DATIVB010000270.1:0-4335 GCA_035466375.1 Chondromyces sp. | reverse complement strand
GTCGGCATGGGGTGGATGGGCTACCGCTGGACGGAGGACATGATCGCCACCGTGGACGAGGCCGAGGACGTCGAGCGGCAGCTCGCAGAGCAGTTCCCCGATGTCGACGACTTCGTTCCGGTCGCCGATCCGGGGCCGCCGGCCGACCGCCTCGAGGTCTTCGTGGCGATCCGCGAGGCGCTCGCCGAGCCGCGGCGCGAGCTCGGCGAGGCGATCTCGGGGCTGGCCCCGAAGGAGGGAGAGGGCGGGGTGATGACCGGGCTCGGCGCCGCCCGCGCCGGTCTCGCCATCGCGCCCCGCGCCATCGGGTTCGTCGTGAGCCGCAACCAGGCCCTGCTCGAGCACGGCATGGGCCTCGGCGAGTACACCTGGCTGTACTGGCTGGCCTACACCGCCTGGCTCGGCCACCCGGCGGACGACTCGCTGCTCCACGAGCTGATCGCCGAGCACCAGCGGGGCGACGGGTCGGTCCGCTTCGAGATGGACGGTGGGCCGGAGCCGGAGCGACTGACCTGGCAGCTGCGCCGCGACATCACGGTGATGCTGGAGAAGCTCGCGGCCGAGCTCGCGGACGACCCCGCCGACGAGGAGATCCACCGGGTGGTGACTGCCGAGCTGGCGCGCCTCGCGGACGACCCGGCGCGGGTGCCGTTTTCAGACGGCCTGCCGGAGCCGCTGGCCGCCGGCCTCGAGCCCTATCGCGCCCGCCTCGAGGCGGCCTACTCCAGCGCCACCAACCCCTTCGAGCTCCGCGGCTTCGATTGAGCGGGCGCCGTCCCGCGATCCGGCGGCGTCACGGAGTTCCGAAGCACGCCAGCTGGAACGCGTCGTCGGCCACCCGGTCCTCGGCTTCGGCGAGCCGTCGAAGCTCGTCGATCGAGTCCGCCTCGAACCACCACCGGTCGAGCACCACCGTGCGCTCGATGGACAGGTCCCCGTCGCCGCCTGCGGACACGGTGCGGGACACGCTGCCGGACGCACTCTGGACCCGCTCGTCGGGCCCGTCCGGCGGACACCACCCCTGCGGCAGCCGAAGGCGCCACAAGGTGCGGTCCGTCCGCGGCGAGAGCACGACGGGGACGCGGCGCTGGCTGAAGATCCTGTGATCGGGCAAGGCGTCGAGCATCGGGAACCGAAGCTCGCGGAAGCCCCCGGGGCCGGCGACGAGACCGGAGAGCTCGACCGCCGCCGTGAGCTCGACCGCGGGGCCCGGCCCCTCGAGGGCCTCCCAGCCCACCTCCCTGATCTCCGCCCGACCCAGCAGCTGCTGCAGCAGCTGACGCACCATCGCGTGGATGCGTGCGGGCGCAGCGCCCTCGGTGTCGCGAAACCAGACGATGGCCGGCGTCCCGGCCATCCGCAGCGAGGCCGTGCCCGAGAAGCGGCCGCGGCGGTCGAGCTCGCCATCCAGGACCAGGAGGCGCAGGTCGGTATCGCGACGAACCGGAATGTGGAGGAGCCGGCTCTCGGCGCCCGCCGCCACCAGCGCCACCTGGCCCTGGTTGAAGGGGCTCAGCCACAGCGCGTGCCCGCGGTCCATGGTCGGGTCGACAAGCAGCAGGCCCTCGACGACGGGGTCATCGGAGGCCGCCTCGACCGCCGCCGCCGGCACGGCGACGACGGTGTGGTCGAACCCCAGGTTGGACGGGAAATCGACCGGGATCAGGCTGGTGTGGCCGAGCCGCATGAGCGCCAGATGGCTTTCGATGCCGGCCGCCAGGAGCAGCGCCCGCAGCAGCTCTGCCTTGTCCTTGCAGTCGCCCCGTCCGCGATCGAGGACCTCGCCGGGCGGGCTCGGCAGCCAGCCGCCGACGGACAGCCCTCTGTCCTCGTAGCCGATCTCGTGCTTGACGAAGTCGGCGATCGCGATCAGCGCATCGCGCTTCGAACGAGAGTCCGCGGTGAGCTGCCGGGCCCGCTGCCGGATCTTCGGCGTCAGCGAGGGGCTCGCCCCGACGATGTCCGTGAACCACTCGCCGACTGAGCGCCATGTGGCCTCCCGATTCCAGGCGACGCGGAGCATGGAAACGCCCGAGTCGTCGGCCGGCATGAGGGGCGATCTCGCGACCGGCTCGACGGCCTGCGCGGTGACCTCGATGCCATCGGGCCGCTCGGCCACGGCGAACCGCAGGTCGTCGGGTGTCAGCTTGAAGCGCAGCCGGCCCCCGCCCCCGCGCACCGTGACCCGAAGGACGTCCTGGGGCGTGTCGAGCGCCAGGCGCACCATGTACGCCGGAAAAGGCGGCGTGTGCCGCCGGTCAAGCCGGATTCGCAGGGTGTGTCCCACCTCGAGGCGCTCGAACCGCGCGCTCCAATTGCCGCCCGCCGGTCGTCGCGAGAGATCGTCGGCAGGTCGCTCTCGGAGATCGTCGCGGCCCGATCGGAAGACCGTCCGGCCCGACCGGTCCACGACCTCGGCCTTCCAGGCCACCAGCACGGTCCGATCGTCGAGGACGAACGAGAAGCTCGACCAGGTTTCGAGGTCCGCCTCGGCGTCGAGCTCGAGCTCCAGCAGCTGGCTTTCGGTGAGGGAGTCCTCCTCGATGTCGATCTCGATCGCCCGCCGGCTGAAGGTGGCGGCGTCGGCGGGCAGGGCTGCGGCGAGGGCGAGCGCGGCGACCCACAGCGCGGCTTTCGTCGCGGGTCGGCTGCGGCCCGTCCGCGCCGGCGCGCCGCCGCAGCTGCACCGCGGCGGCAAAGCCTCAAGAAAGCCTGCGTCCCGCGCGGCGCGTCTCATCGACTCCCTCCGACGGCCCTGTCCGGTCCCCGCCGCGAGCATATCGCAGCCGGCTGCGGACCCCCGGAGGGCAAGCGTCGGACTCGGCATTGCCGGCCGGTGGCAGTAGAATTCCTGGAGGGGGTCTCCACATGGCCGAGCCCGAGGGACGGATCCGTCTCAACCCGGACATTTCCCGGATCGTCTGCTCCGTGACCGCCAAGGAGTACGACCCGCACGGCTTCGAGCGCCCGATCGGCCTGTGTGCGTGCTGCGAGCCGCCCGGCAAGCCGCTGGTGGTGGTGTACGAGCTCGAGGCCATCGGTGCCCGCCTGCGGGAGAAGGGCTGGGGCCGGGGGCCGGGCATCTGGCACTACGGCGCGCTGCTGCCGGTGCTCGGCCTGCCGTGGCGCTACGCCCCCGACGTGGGGCTCACGCGCTGCGTGCGCCACGAGCTCTTGGGCGGCGAGAACGGCGTCGAGCTGCACCTCAAGAACGAGGGTGCCAATCCCTCGGGCAGCTTCAAGGACCGCGGCCTCGCGGTCGGCGTCGCCCTCGGCGTGGCCTGCGGGGCGAAGCGGTTCTGCCTGCCGACCCAGGGCAACGCCGGCGTCGCGGCGAGCCTGTTCTCCGCCCGCCTGCGGCTGCCCGGCTGCCTGGTCTACATGCCCGAGGGTTACCAGGGGGGGATCTACCACCGCGAGGCCGAGCTCTTCGGCGCCGAGGTGCGCTTCGCGGGGGAGAACATCGCCGCCGCCGGTCGCATCATGCGCGAGGTCGTCGCCGACGAGATCTCGTCCGGACGGATGGTGGACCTGTCCACCTTCTTCGAGCCCGGGCGGCTCGAGGGCAAGAAGACCATGGGGCTCGAGATCGCCGACGACTTCGGCCCCGAGCGCCTGCCGGACTGGATCCTCTACCCCACCGGCGGCGGCACCGGGCTGGTGGGCATCTGGAAGGCCTTCCAGGAGCTGACCGCGCTCGGCCGCATCGACCCCACCCAGCACGCCCTGCCGCGGATGGTGGCCGTGCAGTCGGAGCAGTGTGCGCCGGTGGTCGAGGCCTTCGACCGCGGGCTGGACCACGTCGAGCCGGTGCAGTCGAAAGGGACCATCGCCGACGGGCTCGACGTCCCCGGGGCCATCATGGGCCACGGCATCCTCGCCACCATCCGCGACTCCGGCGGCACCGCGGTGGCGGTCTCGGAGGGCGCCATCAAGGAGGCGTTCCGGGCCCTCGGGCGGCACGGCGTTGCCACCAGCTACGAGGGAGCGGCGCTCCTGGCCGCGCTGCGCAAGCTGCGCATCGAAGGGGTGATTCCGGTGGGGGCGAGGGTGCTGCTGTTGCTCACCGCCACCCACTTCGTGTCGCTGGCTCAGCGGCTCGGGCAGCGCTAACGCTCGTTGCGCGAGATCCAGTCCAGGGTCTCCGGGATCGCGGCCGCGTACACCGTGCGCTCGATGGGACCGATCAGCTCAGCCAGCCGCCCCTCGTCGTAGGCGATGGGCTTCGCGTAGTGCGGCACCATGGGCATGAAGCTCCGCAGCTCGGCCGAGAACAGGCTCATGATCTTGAGCAGCCACGGCGGCGCCGCGCGCAGCTTCAGCTTCTTTCCGAGG
>DATIVB010000269.1:0-4111 GCA_035466375.1 Chondromyces sp. | reverse complement strand
GCCGTCGTAGATGCGCGCCGCGCGCTCGTGGCGGAAGAAGAAGGCGAGCAGGGTGTCGTCGGTCATGCCGAGCCCGCCGTGCACCTGCAACGCGCGGTCGACAACCCGCTGCATGGTGCCCGCGACCACGAACTTGATCATCGAGATGTCCTGGCGCGCCGCTTTCCAGCCGTAGCGGTCGATCTTCCACGCGGTGTGCAGGGTGAGCATCCGTGCGGCCTCGATCTCGGCGTGGCACTCGGCGACCCAGGCGCGCACGATGTCCTTGTCGGCCAGGGTCTCCGTGGGCGAGATCCTGCGCGAGACCGCGCGCCGGCACAGCAGCTCGAAGGCGCGGTGGCAGACCCCGATCCAGCGCATGCAGTGGTGGATGCGGCCGGGGCCGAGGCGCTCCTGGGCGATCACGAAGCCGGCACCCTCGGGGCCGAGCAGGTTCGACTGCGGCACCCGGCACGAGTGGTAGAGAATCTCGGCGTGGCTGAAGTAGTCGTCGCCGGCGTGCCCCATGACGTTGATGTTGCGCACCAGGTCGAAGCCCGGGGTGCCGGTGGGGACGATGATCATCGAGGCGCGGCGGTGCGGCGGCGCCTCGGGGTCGGTGATCGCCATGACGATGGCGAACTCGGCGCCGTCGGCCGCCGTCGTGTACCACTTCTGGCCGTTGATGACGTAGTCGCCGCCGTCCTTGACCGCGGTGGTCTCCATCATCACCGGGTTCGAGCCCGGCATCTCCACCTCGGTCATGGAGAAGCAGCTTCGGATCCTGCCCTCCACCAGCGGCTCCAGCCAGCGCTTTTTCTGCTCCGGCGTTCCGTAGAGGTGGAGGATTTCGACGTTGCCGGCGTCGGGCGCGTGGCAGCCGAAGACGAAGTGTCCCAGCGGCGTGCGCCCGAGAGCCTCCGACACCAGGCCGAGGTCCACGAGGTCGAGGCCCATGCCGCCGAGCTCCTGCGGGTGGCCCGGCGCCCACAGACCCATCTGCTTGACCATGGCGCGCTTCTTCTCGAGCTCCGGCAGAAGTGTTCGGAAGGGTTTGGTGAGAAACTCGGTCTCCAACGGGATGAGCTCGTTGCCCACGAAGTCGTGGATGAGACCGAGCGCGGCCTCCATCTTCTCCGAGATCTGGAAGTCCATGCCGACCCTCCGTGCTCCGAGTATCCCACGCGCGGCAGGGTCCGTGGTGGCTGAAAAAAAGCGGCGCCGCCCCCGGAGGAGCGGCGCCCGGGTCTGCCCGCCTTCAGCGGCTCAGGGGGTCTCGTGGACGATGTCCCACATGTAGTCCTGGTGGGAGTCGCAGATGTCGTCGTACTCACGGGTCTCGGCCTCGTGCTTGCCGACCATCTCATCGATGATCGCGTCGCGGGCCTCCAGCAGGCTCAGGTGGTCTTTGCCGGTCATGGTCAGCAGCCGGCGCCACTCACCGCCCACGTGGTGCTTCAGCCAGCCCCAGGAGGCGATCTTTCCTTCGGCCACGTGGCGGTTGTAGATCGGTGCGAAAACCGTGGCCATGATCTCGTCCGCCCGCTCCTCCTCGCCCATCTCGCACTCGAGGTAGACGGAGAAGCCCGCTTCGCCGCGGTTCACCGCCACGAGGCCCATGCCGCGGGAGGAGGTGCCCACCTGCCAGATGTAGTCCTCGTGGGCGCCGCAGATGGCGCCGAACTCGCGGCTCGCCTCCGCGTTGGCATCGGCGGTGGCGGCCTGGACCCCTTCCTGCGCGACGAGCAGGGCCTCGAGAGTGGGCGCCGAGAAGTAGAGGGCGCGGCGCCACGTGCCGCCCGTGTGGTGGGCGAGCCAGCCCCAGGAGACCGCCTGCCCCTTCTCGACGGCGGCGTCCCACGCCGGTCCCATGACGGACTTCACGATCTCGTCGGCCCGCCACTGGCGGTCGATATCGCACTCGAAGTAGGTGGAGTAGACGTAGCCGGTAGGCGGCTTCTCCTCGCTCTGTGCGCCGGCGACGGCGGGCAGGACGAGCACGGCAATCAGGGACAGCGTGACACGACGTACGGTTCTCTGCATGTCATCTCCTCTGGTGTCAGGGCGGCGGTGCGCGCCGCGGTCGCGCCGGCACGGTCCCCCCGCAGGTTGATCGTTGCCCGAGCGCCGGTTCGCGGTGGCGCGGGGCGGACTATCGATGGCCTTCGCTGCGATGTACCTGCGAGGCTATCCGGGAGGACTGATTTTGTCAAGAGACGCAATCTCTTTTATGTCTGACGCCCGCAACGTTCGGCGACGGTCGTGCGGGTGTGACGGCGCCGGCCTCGCCGCGTAGAATGGCCGGCATGGCGGAGAAGATCATCGGCGTACTCGGCGGCATGGGGCCCGAATCGACGGCGGAGCTCCTGCTCCGCATCACCCGCGCGACGCCCGCGGCCGTGGAGCAGGACCACCTGCGGGTGATCCTCGACTCGAACCCCAAGATCCCCAACCGCACCGACGCCCTGCTGTCGGGCGAGGTGGGGCCGGTCGTTCAAGCCCTGGTCGCGACCGCGAAAAACCTCGAGCGCGCCGGGGCGGCCGTCATCGGCATCCCGTGCAACACCGCGCACGCCTTCCTCGACGACCTGCGGCCGGCGATCGGGGTGCCGATCGTGGACATGGTGGACGAGTCGGCGCAGCGGGCGCTCGCGCAGTTCGGGGCCGGGAAGGTGGTCGGACTGCTGGCCACCGACGGCACCTTGCGGACCCGCATCTACCACGAGGCACTCGACCGGGCGGGCCTCGTCGGCGTGGGGCCGCCGACCCCCGGCGTGCAGAACGCGGTCATGGACGCGCTCGACGCGGTCAAGCTGCACGGCGCCTCGGAGGAGGCCTACCGCGTGCTGGCGGTCGCTGTGCGCGATCTCGCGGGGCAGGGGGTGACGGCGCTGATCGCGGGCTGCACCGAGGTGTCGCTGGTGCTGCAGCACTTTCCGCCCGAGCTGCCCTGGCTCGACCCGCTGCAGGTGCTGGCCGAGGCGCTGATCCGCGAGGCGCGTGGAACGGCGCCGTGAGGCGCGCGGCCCTCGCACTGGTGCTGGCCGGGTGCTGGCTCCCGTGCGCGGCGGAAGAGCCGGCGCGGCCGCGGGCGCGCGAGCTGGGCCTCGAGCCGGGAGTTCTCAGTCCCGGTCCGTTGAACGCCATCACCGACGTGGCCGGGGTGCGTGTCGGCCACCGGACGTTGATCGAGGGGGCCGGCATCCGCACCGGGGTCACCGCGATTGTGCCTCACGACGGCAATGTCTTCCAGTCCAAGGTGCCGGCGGCGGTGTGGCCGGCGAACGCCTTCGGCAAGGCTTCCGGCTTCCTGCAGGTGGCGGAGCTCGGCACCCTCGAGACGCCCATCGTGCTGACCAACACGCTGTGCGTGGGCCGCGCGGTGCAGGCGGTGGTGGAGTGGACGCTCGCGCAGCCGGGCAACGACTCGGTGGGCTCGGTCAACGCCGTGGTGGGGGAGACCAACGACGGCTGGCTCAACGACATCCGCAGCTGCGCGGTGCGGCCGCTCGACGTGGTGCTCGCCATCGAGGAAGCGCAGACGGGTTCGGTGCCGGAGGGCTCGGTGGGCGCCGGGACCGGCACCTCGGCCTTCGGCTTCAAGGGCGGCATCGGCACCGCGTCGCGGGTGCTCCCCGAGGCCGAGGGTGGGTACACGGTCGGCGCGCTCGTGCAGTCCAACTTCGGCGGCGTCCTGATGGTCGACGGGCTGCCGGTGGGCGAGCGGCTGGGCCGCGTGCCGTACCGGGACGAGGGCGGCGCCGGGGCCGGGTCGTGCATGATCGTCCTCGCCACCGACGCGCCCGTGTCGCCGCGCAACCTCGAGCGCATGGCAAAACGGGCGGCGCTCGGTCTGGCGCGGACGGGCTCCTTCCTACACCACGGCTCGGGTGACTTCGTGATCGCGTTCTCGACCGCCAACCGCGTGCCGCACGAGGCGACGCAGGCGACCCGCGAGGTGATGGTGCTCGCCGACGACGCTGTCAGCCCGCTCTTCCTCGCCGTCGTCGAGGCGGTGGAGGAGGCGGTGCTCAACTCGCTCCTCAGGGCCACCACGGTGACCGGCCACGAGGGGCACACCCGCGAGGCCTTTCCGCTCGAGGTCCTGAAGACGATGATCGACGAACGGGGG
>DATIVB010000268.1:0-5966 GCA_035466375.1 Chondromyces sp. | reverse complement strand
GCCCTTCTTCGGTACGGCCCCGCTGAACTGCAGCCGACCCTCGCGGAACTCGCCGCCGCGCAGGGTGTGGGCGAGCGCCTCGCCGAGCTCCTCGACGAGGTGGACCGTGAGCTTGTCGCGGACCTCCTGCGGCAGGTCCTCGAGGTCGGCCTCGTTGACCTTCGGCAGCACCACGGTGGTGATCCCGGCGCGGACCGCGCCGAGGACCTTCTCCTTGACGCCGCCGATCGGCAGGACCCGGCCGGAAAGCGTGATCTCACCGGTCATGGCGACGTCGTTGCGGGCCGGCCGGCCCGACAGGGCCGACACCAGCGCAGTCGCCATGGTGACGCCTGCCGAGGGCCCGTCCTTGGGGATCGCTCCGGCCGGCACGTGGACGTGCACGTCCTGCTTGAAGGCGTCCTTGGGGATGAACAGCTCCTCGGCGTGGGCCTTGGCGTAGGTCCAGGCGGCGCGGGCCGACTCCTTCATGACGTCGCCCAGCTGGCCGGTGAGCACGAGCTCGCCCTTGCCGGGCATCGGTGAGGTCTCGACGAACATGATGTCGCCGCCCACCGGGGTGTAGTACATCCCGGTCGCGACGCCCACCTGGTCGGCGTCCGCCGCGCGCTCGGGGTGGACCTTGGGCCGGCCGAGAAGCTCCGCGACCTCCTTGGGACCGATCTCGGCCGATTCCAGCTCCTGGCCGGCGATCTTGCGCGCGACCTTGCGCGCCAACCTGCCGATCTCGCGTTCGAGCTGGCGGACGCCCGACTCCCGGGTGTAGCGGGTGATGACCTCGCGCACCGCGTCGTCCGAGATCACGATCTGCTCGTCGCTGAGGCCGGTCTGCTTGATCTGGCGCGGGGTCAGGTAGCGCTTGGCGATCTCGAGCTTCTCGGCCTCGGTGTAGCCCGCGAACTCCACGACCTCCATGCGGTCCTGGAGGGGACCCGGGATGTTCTGCAGGAAGTTCGCGGTGCAGATGAACTGAACGTCGCTGAGGTCGAAGGGTATGCCGAGATAGTGGTCGGTGAAGCTGTCGTTCTGCGCCGGGTCGAGGACCTCGAGCAGGGCCGAGCCCGGGTCACCCTGGTAGGAAACGCCGAGCTTGTCGACCTCGTCGAGCAGGAACACGGGGTTCTTCGAAGCGGCCTGCTTCATTCCCTGGATGATGCGGCCGGGCATCGCCCCGACGTAGGTGCGACGGTGGCCGCGGATGTCGGCCTCGTCGCGGACGCCGCCGAGCGAGATGCGCACGTACTCGCGGTCCATGGCGCGGGCGATCGACTTCGCGACCGAGGTCTTGCCGACTCCGGGCGGGCCGGTGAAGAGCAGGATCGGGTTGCGGGGGACGTCGGAGTGGACCGTCGTCATGGCGGTGTCGTCAGGCGGTGCGGCCTCGTCCTCCGGAGTCGTCCCCGCGTTCTCTTCGGCGGACTCCGACTCGGCAATCCCCGCCTTGGTGCGCAGGATCTGTACGGCCAGGAACTCGAGGATGCGGTCCTTGACGTCTCCGAGCGCATAGTGGTCCTCTTCGAGGATCTCGGCCGCGCGCTGCACGTCCAGCCGCTCCTCGGTGCGCGTGGTCCAGGGCAGCTCACAGATGGTCTCGAGGTAGGTACGGATGACCTGCGCCTCCATGCCCTCGGGACCCATGCGCTCGAGGCGGCCGAGCTCGCGGTCGACCTCCTTGCGGGCTGCATCCGGCAGCTCGAGAGCCTCGAGCTTCTCGCGCAGCTCCTCGAGATCCTCGCGGCCCCCGTCGTCGCCGAGCTCCTTCTGGATGGCCTTCAGCTGCTGGCGCAGGAACATCTCCCGCTGGCGGTCGCCGAGCTCCTCCTGAACCTGGGACTTGATGTCCTCCTGGGCGTCGAGGACGGCGACCTGGCGTTGGATGTGGAGCAGCACCGAGCGCAGGCGGTCCTCGACCGAAAGCGCTTCGAGCAGCTTCTGCGCCTCGCCCGGCTTCAGCTCGAGGTGGCCGGCGACGAGGTCGGCGAAGCGGCCGGGCTCCTTGGTTTCGGCGAGGAACTGCTGCACCGCCTCCTTGGGCATGCCGGCGCGGCGCCCGAGCTCGGCGGCGCGCTCGCGGGTCTCGCGGTAGAGGGCGGTGAACGTCGGTGACTCCGGGTCGATGGGCGGCATCTCCTCCGCCGGGTGGATGGAGGCGACCAGGAACTCGTCCTGCTCCTCGTAGCGCACCGCCACCGCCCGGTAGTCGCCGTTGAGCAGCAGCCGCATGCCGGAGGGCCCCCGCTGGACCGGACCGATCGTGGCTACGGTGCCCATCTGAAAGAGCTTGTCAGGCGTGACGTCCTCGATGTTCTCGCGCTGCGAGACGACGAATATCTTCTTGTCCTCGGTGCGCAGCGCGGCCTCGATGGCGCGCAGGGTGCCGGCGCGCCCCGCGGCGATCGGTGACGTGACCTCGGGGAAGAGAACCGCCTCGCGAAGCGGAATTACGGGCAGAGAAATGACATCGGACATGGAACCTCCCGCGGTGGCAGCACCACCGCTGTACGTCCTACGATGGAGCCGCATCCGTCGGCGGTCAAGGGCTCTTGCGCAGGCAGCATTTGAAACCTGAGTAGAGGGTTGTCATATTCCCGCAAAGGGGCGGAGGAGCTGAGGAGCAGAGGGGCAGAGGAGCAGAGGGGCGGAGGAGCAGAGGAGCTTTTCGAGGCGATGGCCGGGCGGGCGGGAAATCCCAAATCCGAAATCCGAAATCCGAAATTTCCGTTGGGTGGGCGGGCGGCATTCCGAATTCCGAATTCCGAATTCACGGTCCCCGCCCGGATGCGCTCTTGCTACCATTGCCGGTCGGAGGTCCCGTGATGCAGCGACCGACCACAACCGGCTTCGGCGGCGGAGGATTCGGACTGGGCTCTGGGACGCCGGTACCGCGCGACCTGGTGGCGGTGCTGGCGGCGCTTTTTGTGACCTTTTCCCTGCAGTTCTTCGACGCGACGGCGATCATCCCCGCCGCGCTCCGGCTCTCGACCGCGGTGTTCAGCGGTTTCGTGTGGCAGATCCTGACCTACCCGTTCATCGGTTGGGGCGGCAGCGGCCTGTGGTTCCTGCTCGAGCTGCTGATCCTCTTCTGGTTCGGCCGTGACGTCTTCTGGCGGCTCGGCCGGAGGCGGTTCTGGCTGCTGCTGGCGCGGGCCGCCGTGGGCGCGGCGGTGGTGGCGCTGGTGGTGCAGCTCCTGATGTCACTGTCGGGCAACGCGGCGGCCGGCTTCGGCGCCTTCCAGCTCATGCAGGGCCAGCGGATCCTGCTGGCGGTCGCGATCGCGGCGTTCGCCACCCTGTGGGGCGAGGCGACGATCCTGCTCTTCTTCGTGCTGCCGCTGAAGGCGCGCTGGTTCCTGTGGCTCGAGATCCTGTTCGCCTTCATCGGCTTCCTCGAATCGAAGGACCTCGCCGGCTTCGCCGGCATCTGCGCCGCGGTCTTCCTGACCTACAGCGGGTTGCAGCGCGGCGGCGCCGGCGATGTGCTGCACCGCTGGAGCAAGCGGGCCGAGGCCTTCATTCTCCGTCAGCGCCTCGAACGGCTGAAGCGGAAGCGCCGCTTCGACGTCATCGACGGCGACAAAGACGACTACGTGCATTGATTTTTCACTCGCCGGGCTCGTGAAAAATAACAAGCCCGGGCCGGGCCCGGGCTTGAATCATTCCTTGTTCGGCGGTCACTGTCGCGGCAGCGGCGCTCTCCGGACGCCGGGGTCCACGATGCCCGGCTGCGAAGGTGTGCCGGGGCGGCGGATCCGCGGTTGCTGGTCGATCTTCGGGCCGAGAAGCTCGTAGAGCTGCTTGAAGGCCTCGCGCGACAGCACCACATCCGCTGCCTTGGGCGGCGAAATCGCGGGCGTCTGCCAGTCGCCCTCGAACAGCACCTCGGCCAGGTTGACCTGCGGGATGTCGGCGCCGAACTCGGCGTTGACGAGGTCGATGAGCTCGATCGCCACCAGAGCCTGGCCGATGTGCTGCGGGTGGATGCCGTCGTAGGAGAACAGCCCGCCGATGAGGAAGTCGGTCGAGAACTCGAGCGCCCCCACCACCCACAGCTCGCCCGCGGCGATCTCACCGAAGCGGCTCTTGATGTCGAGCACCGGCAGGTCGTAGGCGGCGGCGGTGTCGGCGATGATCTGGTTGATGGCGTCGACGCGCTCGTTGATAGCCTCGACCTCGGCGGCCCGCAGCACGTAGCCGGGTTCGCCGGTGAAGAGGTTGAGGTTGTCGGGAAGCGGCGGTCCTCCGGGCAGACCATAGCCCTGGAGGGCGACGAGCTCGGCACCCGACAGGGTGACGAGATCATCCGCTTGAAGAGGTCCGGTGTCGGCCACCAGCGGAATGGTCCCGGCCCCGGGGATTTCGACGAAGGGCCCGAAGGCTTTCACGAAGGGGATCTCGGTCACGTACGGGATGTTGATGAGGACGATGTCCGCGGTGGTGTTGGTGACGAGGGCGCCGACGGCGTTGCCGTAGAGGCCGGCGAAGACATCCACCGGCGTCATGGTCACCCCGTCGATCGGGGTCGCGGAGAGAACCGCGGCGAGGACGTCGTTGTTGCCGATCCAGACCGTCATGAAGCTCGGGTCGCGACCGATGGCCTGCTCGAGGGCGGTGTTGACGCCGTTGCGCAGCACGAGATCGTGCATCACGTTGTCGAGGTTGCCCTGGGCCAGGTTCATGATGTCACCGGTGGTGAAGATCATGTCGAAGAGGGTGGCGCCGGGGACCCCGAGGTTGTTGTAGGGAAGAGGGTAGGCGGGGTTGGTGGGCTCGCCGGGGATGAGGCTCACCGGCGCGATGACCGGGCCCTGCAGGCTCACCAGCTCCAGGATCGGCGGGATGCCGGGCTCGGAGACCAGCGGCATCTCGAATCCGGCGGCGCCGGCCTGGCGGGCGAGCAGCGCCGGGTAGGAGCGCTCCTGGTACCAGTTCATCAGCGAGCCTGAGACGAAGCCGGCGGTGATGCTGTCGCCGAGGGCGACGTAGTTGGAGAGATCCACCTGGGCCGCAGCGGGCGCTGCCGCGAGGAGGGCCACCAGGCAGGCAATCGAAAGCGTCGTTTTCATTGGCGTCCTCCTTTTCAGAACTTGATGGTGACGCTCATGTGCAGCAGGGGCGAGTTGCCCTCGTACACACCGTCATAGCCGTCGTAGGACGCCCCTTCCGTCGACCGGCCGGCGATGTCCACGTACTCGTAGGCGATGTCGAAGCGGAAGCGCTGGGTGTGGTAGCCGAGGCCGCCCATGTAGGAGACCCGGTCGCCGTCGCCGAGCAGCGGCGACATGCCCTCGGGGGGCTGCGGCGTCTCGTCCTCGAGGTAGCCGAGCCTCAACGCCCAGTGCTGCGTGGCCCTGAGCTCCATTCCCACCCGCCACTGCGAGGCGTCCTCGAAGTTCTCCGGCCGCACCGAGCTGAACTCCGGGTTGTCGGGGAAGATGATGGGAAGCTCCTGGTAGACCTACCACCCCATGACGCCGTACTGGCCCGAGAAGGTCCACTTCTCGTTCTGCCACGCGAGACCGACGTTCCAGAAGTCGGGGAAGTCGAGGGACGCTTCGATGGGCACGGTGCCGTCGAAGGGGAAGATGGTGCCCAGCAGGGCGTCGTACTCGGGATAGCCGGTCATCACCTGGGTGAACCGGGCGTCGCCGTCGCCGTCGATCGTGAACTCGGACCGGTAGGAGGCGCCGAAGCTGAAGCCGCCGCCGATCTTCCACAGCAGGCCTGCGTTCCACGCCCAGGCCGAGTTCACGCCCGTGCTCTCGAGGTTGGCCGTGGCGACGTGGGTCAGCCGCTGATTGAAAGGATTGACGAGCCCGACGTTCTGCTCGAGCTCGATGACGGCGGTCATGTAGTCGACCCCGACCCCGACCGCGAAGCTCTCGCTCAGCTGGTAGGCCATGCTGACGCCGAGGTCGAAGACCATGAGGTCGGCCTTCTTCGAGATGAAGTTGCCGAGCGAATCGTCC
>DATIVB010000267.1:0-2125 GCA_035466375.1 Chondromyces sp. | reverse complement strand
GACGCCGTCTTCCACAACCTCCACCTCATCGAGCAGGAGCAGCCGCACCGGGTGCTGGTTCTGTCCGGCGACCACGTCTACTCGATGGACTACCAGAAGCTGATCAACGCGCACGAGGGGGCCGGCGCCCTCGCCACCATCGGTGCGGTCGAGGTCCCGCTGGCGCAGGCCTCCGCCTTCGGCGTGATCGAGGTGGACGAGGCCTGGCGGGTGCGCTCGTTCAAGGAGAAACCCGCCCACCCGTGCCCGATCCCCGGCAAGCCCGGACTGGCCCTGGTCAACATGGGCGTCTACTGCTTCGAGCGCGAAGTGCTGCTCAAGGCGCTCACCGAGGACGCCGCAGCGACCAGCAAGCACGATTTCGGGCACGACGTCCTGCCGTCCCTGGTCGAGTCCGGCCGCCTCTGCGCCTACCCCTTCGTCGACGAGAACCGCAAGCCCGAGGCCTACTGGCGCGACATCGGCACCATCGCCTCGTACTACGAGGCCAGCATGGACCTGGTGGGCGTCGCGCCGACCTTCAACCTCTACAACCAGGAGTGGCCGCTGCGCACCATGCCCCGCCAGCTGCCGCCGGTGAAGACGGTCTTCGCCCAGGAACACCCCGGAGGGCGGCTCGGCATCATCCTCGACTCGCTGGTCTGCAACGGGGCGATCGTCAGCGGCGGCCGCGTCGAGCGCTCGATCCTGTCGCCCGGGGTCCGCGTCAACTCCTACTCCTCAGTTGCCGACTGCGTGCTGATGGACGGCGTCGAGATCGGCCGCCACTCCCGGCTGCGCCGGGCCATCGTCGATAAGTGGGTCCGCATCCCGGCCGGGACGGTGATCGGGGAGGACCCGGAGGCCGACCGCGCACGCTTCTTCGTCGACGAGTCCGGGGTGGTCGTGATCGCCAAACGGTCCGTGCTCGAGCAAAACGCTGACTGACACGGCGGGCCTCCCTGCCACCGCCCTTGACGCGCGTGGTTGGAAGCTGTATAAATCAATAATAGAGAAAAAGTCTCAATCTAAAATTCTTTGAAGGTTCGCGCTGAAGACTCGGGCCTCCTCCGGACGCAGAACTCGATCGGGAATCCGCCCGCTCGTCGGCGCGGCGTCCGATCGACGAAAGGAACGCCCCATGAATTTCGAAGCCCTCGCCGCATCTCTCCGTGGTGAGCTGATCACCGCCGACTCGACGGACTACGACGAGCATCGCGCCCTGTTCAACGCGATGATCGACAAGAAGCCCGCTGCGATCGCGCGGTGCGTGGATGCCGCCGACGTTCAGACCTGCGTCAACTTCGCCCGCGACACCGGCACTCCACTGGCGATCCGCAGCGGCGGCCACAACGCAGGTGGGCTGGGTTCGGTCGACGGCGGCCTGATGATCGATCTCTCGCCGATGCGCGGCATCCGCGTCGACCCGAAAAGCAACACCGTACGGGTTCAGGGGGGCTGCCGGTGGGGCGACGTGGACCACGCCGCGCACGCGTACGGGCTCGCCGTGCCGTCAGGCATCATTTCCACCACCGGTGTCGGCGGCCTCACCCTCGGCGGCGGTCTCGGCCACCTCAGCCGCAGGTACGGCCTGACCATCGACAATCTCCTCGAGGCCGATGTGGTTCTCGCCGATGGCTCGATGGTGGTGGCAGGCCCCGACCAGAACGCCGACCTGTTCTGGGCCCTGCGCGGCGGCGGCGGGAACTTCGGCGTCGTCACCTCCTTCCTCTTCCAGGGGCAGCCGGTCCACACGATCTTCGGCGGCCCCACGCTCTGGTCCCTCGACCGCACCGAGGAGATCATGAAGTGGTACCGCGAGTTCATCCTCGCCGCACCGGAGGAGCTCACCGGTTTCTTCGCCTTCCTCACGGTGCCGCCCGCGCCGCCGTTCCCTGAGCACCTGCACCTGCACAAGATGTGCGGCGTCGTGTGGTGCTTCACGGGTGACCTCACCAAGGCCGAGAAGCTGTTCGCGCCGGTTCGCGAGCTCAAACCTGACCTCTACGGGGTCGGCGAAATGCCGTTTCCGGCCCTCAACTCCGCCTTCGACGCGCTCTATCCGCCGGGCCACCAGTGGTACTGGCGGGCGGACTTCTTCACCGAGATCTCCGACGCGTCCATCGCCGAGCACGCAAAGTGGGCA
>DATIVB010000266.1:0-1853 GCA_035466375.1 Chondromyces sp. | reverse complement strand
GCAGGAGCAGCGCGGGACCTCCACCTCGTGCACCATCCGCGTCATCGAATCGAGGTCGTACTCCCGGCGGCAGGCCAGGCAGTGGCTGGTCCAGTAGTCGCCGTGCACCGAGATCACGTGCCGCGAGCCCGCCTTCTGGTGCAGCGCGTCGATGTTCTGGGTGATGACCGCCGTCAGCCTGCCCGTTACCTCGAGCTCGGCGAGGAAGTGGTGGGTCAGGGTCGGCTCGATGGAGTCGATGACGCCGAGGAAATCGCGGGTGAAATCGAAAAACGGCGCCGGGTCGCGGGCGAAGGCACCGATCTCGAAGACCCGGTCGGGGTCGTAGCGCCGGGTCACGTAGAGCCCCTGCGGGCCGCGGAAGTCGGGGATGCCGGCGGCGGTCGAGATCCCCGCGCCGGTCAGCGCGACCACCCGCTCTGCCCTGCGGATCATCTCGGCGCACCCGGCGGCATCGAGCTCGTTGCGGCCAAACATCGGCGAAGCGAGCTTACCATCGGCGCGATCGACCCGTCAGATGCAGTGGCAGTGGCAGTATCAGAGGGCAGCGACCGTGACAGGGACCGGGGCGGTGCGCAGACGTCGCGACCGCGTCATGGCCCCCTCCGGATCCACCGATGACCAGACACCGTCGCCCTTCGAAGTGTTGGCGCGAGACGTCGCAACCACAAAGCCACCAAGACACGAAGATATTCACGAAGAGAATCGTTGGTGTTTTTCTTGGTGCCTTGGTGTCTTGGTGGTTCAACCGTGGGTGGGCGGAAATCAAAAATTCGAAATCCGAAATCTGTCCGTATCCTTCTCACGGACCTCCAGCCTGACCCAACGTTCTAACGTTCAACGTTCAAACGTTTTAACGTTCATACGTTCGACGTTCAAACGTTTTGACGATGTATAGTGTCCGCGACGCCATGCTCGAGATCGCCGCCATCCTCAACCGCCTCTCCATCGCCGTCCAGCTCGCGGTGGTGATGTGCCTCTTCACCTACTTCCTGGTCCTCGGGCGGATCGTCCGGCTGCGCGAAGTGCGCTTGTGGATGCTGGCCTGGCTGGCCAACGCGGCGGCGCTGGCCGCGGTCTTCGTCCACGCGTTCGCGGAGCTCCCGTTGGCCGGCCACCGCGTCACCCTGGTCCTGTATCTCGCGGGCAAGGCGGGCTTCGCCATCCTCATCGTGGCCGGCGCCCGCCACCACCTCCAGCCCGGGGTCCGCACCCTCGCCGGGCCGGGCCGGGTCGCCGCCTTCGTCGCACTGTGGAGCGCCGTACTCGGCCTCGCCGTGCCGAGCCTGTGGCAGGGGCAGCTCGCGGGCAGCGTCCTCGTGGCGGTGCTCTTTCTGATCGGCGGCATCACCGTGCTGCGCAATCCGCGCTCGAGGATCTCGCGCTGGTTGGGCTGGGCCATGCTGCTCGAAAGCGCGTTCTTCGCCTACTCCGCGGCGCTGCTGGTGCCGGCGCTGTGGGGCAACCGGCTCGGAATGGCGTTTCTCGGCTACTCCTCCTTCGTCGAAGCATGGGTCGAGCTGGTCCTGGGGCTCAGCTGCATCGCGGTGCTCTCCGATCGGCGGGAGGAGCAGCTTTACTACGCCAACCGCGAACGCCTCGAGTCGCAGGAACGTCTGAGCCGGCTGGTCGACATCGACCCGCTCACCAACCTCTCAAACCGGCGCAGCCTGCGCAAGGCGATGGACGCGGTTTCTGCAACCGGGGGTGCTCTGATCTTCATCGACATCAACCGCTTCAGGGACATCAACGACCTCTTCGGCCACCGCGTCGGCGACCACACCCTGCAGCGCCTGGCGCGGCTGATCGGCGAGCAGTTCCGGCCCGAGGACCACCTCATCCGCTGGGGCGGA
>DATIVB010000265.1:0-1586 GCA_035466375.1 Chondromyces sp. | reverse complement strand
CTCCGGCAGGCCGGTGCGGTCGAAGTACACTCGGTGGACCAACCACGTTGCCGGCACCAGGAGCAGCGCCGCGGGCAGGAACACAACGGCGAGAAAAACCGCACGGCGCACCCACATGGTTTGCAGCCATCGCGCCGGGCGTCTGACGTCGAGGACCCCCGTCAGGACGGGCGGCTGCCGATCGCGGATGATGTTGCAGCCGCCGTTCTGGACCGGGTCCACCTCGGCCGCACCTCTGAGCACCTCGCGACCCGATGTGCTGAGAGAAGAATCGTGCTCCATGAGAAAGTTTCCTTTGCCTTGCGTGCCTCCAAGTTAATCCCCGGGTCGTCTCCTGGTAAGCGCAGTAACTACCCGTGAGCAGGGCCAGGACATAGGTAGAAAACACCCCTTCGCCGCCTCATCGGCAGCATCCTGAATGTCCAGGGGGCCCGAGAGTGCTCTATTCTCGTCATCCACAGCCGTGACCTGAGGACGCCGCAGCCGACCGTGCTCGGCGCCGACCGCAGGCGCGAGATCAGCCAGACCTCGGTTTCGCGCGGCGGTCCCTGACCGGGTGCCGCTCGAGCACCGGGGTATCTCGCGGGCTCTGGTCTCGGATCGAGGAGGCTCGGATATGCGCGGACATCACAGGGAGCGGCACCTCACAGAGCGCATCGGTTGGCTGCGGGCGGCGGTATTGGGCGCAAACGACGGCATCGTTTCGACGGCGAGTCTCGTGCTCGGCGTCGCGGCCGCGCACTCGACGCACGGCGAGGTCCTGGTCGCCGGGGTCGCCGGACTCGTCGCGGGGTCGATGTCGATGGCCGCCGGTGAGTACGTTTCCGTCCACTCACAGGCGGACACCGAGCAAGCCGACCTCGCGCGCGAGCGTGCGGAGATCGCCACCGACAGCGAGAGCGAGCACGAGGAGCTGGCGGCGATCTACGTCGCTCGAGGACTGGAGCTTGCGCTCGCGAAGCAGGTGGCCGTGCAGCTCATGGCTCACGATGCGATCGGCGCGCATGCCAGAGATGAGCTCGGCATCTCCGAGGCCTTCAGTGCGCGTCCCATCCAGGCGGCAGTGGTGTCGGCCGGATGCTTCGCCGCCGGAGCGGTCTTGCCCCTCCTGGTCGCTGTCGTCGCGCCGGACCGGGGCCTGATCCCCCTGGTTTCCAGCACCTCCCTCGTGTTCCTCGCGTTGCTCGGGGGTGCCGCTGCTCGTGTCGGCGGCGCCAGCCAGGTCGTGGGTGCACTGCGCGTCCTGTTCTGGGGCGCACTGGCCATGGCGCTGACCGCGGGAGTCGGGGCCGTTTTCGGGACCGTCGCCTGACCGCGGCCGGACCTCGGCGAGGTGGTGAAAATCGCCGGCTGATTACTTCTGCGCCCAGCTCTCGTCGGGAAGCTGGATCCAGTCGCCCGGGCGCGCGTTCTCCCGCAGCGCCTCGGCATAGGTGGTGCGGATCTGCGGCAGCTGGGAGAGCTCGACGTTCTTGGCCGCGGCGATCTCCCTGAACAGCTGCTCGCGGTCGGCGTTCTCGTCCTTGATCAGCTTCTGTGCCTCGGCCCGCTCCTTCAAGCCCTGAATCGCATCGAGGTTGCGGACC
>DATIVB010000264.1:0-8162 GCA_035466375.1 Chondromyces sp. | reverse complement strand
TTGCCGCGGTACGTTTCGGCGGTGACGAAGAGCCCCAGGCTCGACTTGAGGGTCCCGGGCGTGTTCGAGAAGGTGCGCGCCTCCTCCATCGTGCCGCCGGAACCGCGGGGTTTGCCCATGCCGTGGGCCACCCACTCCTCGTACAGCACCCGGTGGCTCGTCATGTCGATGACCCACAACCGCCGCTCGTATGAAGGCAGCTCGTAGTCGATCACGGTCAAGACCGGTCGCCGCACCTTGCCCGAGCGCCGTGCGGCCTCATAGGCGTCGAGGGCGAGCTCGAGCACCTCCGGCCGGAGATTCTCGGTCTGGTCCGCGATGGCCTGCACGTGCGCAGGCCGCCGGCTCGCCATCGGGTCCCCGGCGGCTGCGATCAGCGTCCAGCTGAGCACGATGGTCACGGCAGTTGCCCTCGCTGTGGAGCTCATGACCGTCGCAGTATACCGCCGGGCGGGCTGCGTTGATCCGCGTCCGGCGTGACGGCTGTCACCCTCCAGGCGTCGGATCCCGCGCGAACAGGTGCCAGGCGATCCACGCCCAGCCGGCGATCAGGGCGACGCCGCCCACCGGGGTGACCGCTCCGAACCCCCGGATCCCGCTCAGGACCAGCAGGTAGAGGCTGCCCGAGAACACCACCGTGCCCAACCCCAGCAGCCAGGCTGCGGCCCCCAGTCGGCGGCCGGGCCAGCGCGAGACCGCCCATGCAACCGCCAGCAGCCCGAGCCCGTGGTACAGCTGGTAGCGCACGCCGGTCTCGAAGACCGCGAGCAGCTCGGGGCCGACGCGCGTCTTGAGCGCGTGCGCGCCGAACGCGCCGAAAGCGACGCCGAGGCCCGCCAGCAAGGCACCGCAGGCGAAAATCACGCGTTCCATCACCGCCGTCCTTTCTCTCCGCCCCGGACGCCCGCGACCGTCGTCGCCGGCGTCACAGCGCGAGCAGCGTCCGCAGCCCCGTCACGGCCGCCGCGGCGGACCCCGCGGCGCCCTCCTGGCGCGCCTCCCACGTCTCGCGGCTCAGGCGCTGCAGCGGCTCGAGACCCTTCTTCTCGAGGCTGCGATTGAGTGCTGTGAGGCTCCCTGACTGCTTCTCGAAGCTCGTCCGGGCGGCCTCGAGCTCGGACCCGAGCTGCTGCATGCGCTGCATCTGCGACTCCGACGGACGGCCCTCATAGCCGACGACCGCGCCGTAGAGGCCGCCGAGCCTCTCGCGCAGCTCCTCCTTGCCCGAGATCCAACCGCCCTCGGTCACCACCAACTTCTGGTGCAGGGTATCCAACGAGTCGGCGAATGCCTCGAGCTCGGCGCGGTTCTTGCCTTGGAGGCCGGCGGCCCGGTCCCGTGCCTGGTCGCGGAGGTCCGTGACGCTGTCGGCGAGGTACGTGAGCTCCCCGAGCATGCGGTAGATCTCGAGCGCCGTCTCCTGCTGCAGGAGCCGGTCCTCCCTGGGGTGCGGGTTGCGGGGATCGGGAACCAGGGTCACCTGCCCCTCGAGGACCTCCTGGCCCTTGGTGAGCCGCACCGTGTAGGTGCCCTCGGGCACCCTCGGCCCCTGGAAGGCCGGCACCAGGGCGGTGGCCGGCGGCACCTTCGGAGCCGGCAGCCGCATCGGCCACCCGACCCGGTTGAGGCCGCGACGCTTGCGGCCGGGCAGAGTGGTGATCAGGGTGCCGTCGCCGTCGAGGACCTCGATCTTGAGGTCGCCGAAGAGGTGGCGCTTCTTGAGCCAGTAGTCGATGGTCGCGGCCTCGCTCGGGTTCTCACCGACGAACTCGTCGTCCGAACCGAACCAGGAGGAACCTCCCGACAGCACCATCGGCGACGGCCGCGACGGCAGCAGCGCGACCTCGGAGGCGAGGATCTCCGCGGTCAGGCCGCGCAACGGGCTGAGGTCGTCGATGATGAACACGCCGCGGCCGTGCGTGGCGAGGATGAGGTCGTGCTCGGTGGGGTGCACGACGAGGTCGCGCACCGCGACCTGCGGCAGGTTCTCGCTGAAGCGGGCCCAGTGCCCGCCTCCATCGAGGCTGATGAAGAGGCCGAGTTCGGTGCCCGCGTAGAGAAGCTCGGGGTTGACCGGGTCCTGGGTCAGGACGTGGGCGTAGCCCTCCACGCCCTCGCCGCTGAGTGGCTGCCAGGTGGCGCCGAAATCGGAGCTGCGGTAGAGGTAGGTCGCCATGTCACCGCTGCGGTGCCCGTCGAAGCTCGCGAAGACGGTGCCCTCGTCGAAGGGGCTCGCCCGCAGCGACGAAACCCAGGTGCCCGCCGGCAGCCCCGGGACAGTCCCGGCAACCTCGGTCCAGCTGCCGCCGCCGTCGCGGGTGACGTGGAGCAGGCCGTCGTCGCTGCCGACCCACACCACCTGCGGGTCGAGCGGCGACTCGCTGATCGCGTAGATCGTGCAGTGGTTCTCGGCGGTCGAGTTGTCGATCGAGAGGCCGCCGGACTCCTCCTGGCGCTGCTTGGCGGGATCGTCGGTGGTGAGGTCTGGCGAGATCGTCTGCCACGAGTCGCCGCGGTCTGACGAGCGGTGGAGGTACTGCGAGCCGTAGTACAGCACTCCCGGACGCGACGGGCTGAGGTGGATCGGCGTGTTCCAGTTGAAGCGCAGCTTCTCCTCGTCCTCGGCCGCAAAGGGCCGGATGCTCTTGGACTCGCCGGTCGCGAGGTGCACCCGGGAGAGGTTGCCGCCCTGGTACTCGACGTACAGGATGTCCGGGTCCTCGGGGTCGGCGAAGGCCCAGAAACCGTCACCGTCTCCGACCACCTGCCAGTCGCCGCCCGAGATCCCGCCCGGGCTGCGCGACGGTCCCTTCCAGGTGCCGTTGTCCTGGAGGCCGCCGTACACGTTGTAGGGCCACTGGTTGTCGTGGCTGACGTGGTAGAACTGCGACACCGGCAGCGAGCGCACGTGCCGCCAGTGCTGCGCGCGGTCGTAGGACACGTAGGCGCCGCCGTCGGTGCCGAGCACCAGGTGGTGCGGGTCGCGGGGGTTGATCCACAGCGCGTGATGGTCGGGGTGCACGGCGCCGAAGCTGAAGCCGGCCCCGAACAGACCCGAGAACGACTCGCCGCCGTCGGTCGACACGGTCAGGGTGAAGCCAGGTTTGTAGACCCGCCGGTGGTCGCTCGGATCGACCACCAGCTCCGAGAAGTAGAAGGGCCGCATCTGGACGTTCATGGAGTCGTCGGTCTCCACCCAGCTCTCGCCCAGGTCCTCGGAGCGGTAGAGCGCGGTCCGTTCGGCCTCGACCGTGGCGTAGACCACCGACGGCCGCGAGGGGGCGATGGCGACCGCGATCCGGCCCAGCTCGCCGTCCGGCAGCCCGCTGTCGAGCTTCTTCCAGCTGGCCCCGCCATCGGTGCTGCGGTAGAGGGCGCTGCCGGGGCCGCCCGACGTGAAGAAGTGCGGCGAGCGCCGGAACTGCCACATGGCGGCGTAGAGGATGCGCGGCTCCTGCGGATCCATGTCGAGGTCCGCGCAGCCGGTGTTCTCGTCGACCGACAGAATCAGCTCCCAGGTCTCCCCGCCGTCGGTGGTCTTGTACACTCCGCGATCCGGGTTCGCGTTCCACAGGTGACCCGTCGCGCAGACGTACGCGGTGTCGCCGTCATCGGGGTCGACCTCGATCTTGGCGATGCGCTCGGTGGCCTCGAGCCCGAGGTGCTGCCACGTCGCGCCGCCGTCCCGGGTGCGGTAGACGCCATCGCCGACCGACACGCTGTTGCGCACCCAGGTCTCGCCGGTCCCGACCCAGACCGTGTCGGGGTCGGAGGGGTCGATCCGGATCGCGCCGATGGACTGGGCGTGGTCGTCGAAGACCGGCTCGAAGGTGGTGCCGGCGTTCTCCGACTTCCAGACGCCGCCGCTGGCGGACCCGACCCACACGGTCACCGGGTCGTCGGCCACCCCGTCGATGGCCGAGATCCGGCCGCTCATGACCGCCGGACCGATAGCGCGGGCCCGCAGCCCGCCGAAGGTGGCGGAGTCGATGGGAAGGCTCGAGTCTTCGGCGGCGACCGCCGCGGCGAGCGCCAACAGCACGACGAAGCATGCGCACTTCGGGTGTCTCATTGCACCACCTCCTCACAGCCCCGGGGCCTGCCCGGGAGTTGTCTCTCCACGTCCTCCAGCGACCGTCGTCGGCCGTCGGCGGCGATGGGCACTGCCGCTACTCGGGGTCGGACTCGTCCCCGGCCACGACCTCGGGCATGACGAACCGGGACTCGGGGATGTCGACGCCCAGCTCCACGTCGGTGATGGTGAGGACCTGGTTCGCCGGGCCGCCGCCGTAGGCGATCTCCATGGAGTGCGGGAAGAGCAGGCCGTCGACCTCTTTGTAGTCGCCGATCACCGTCGAGATCTCCACCTCGTTGCCCAGCAGCTCCCGGGGGGCCTCGGTTTTGAACTCGACGAAGTACTCCGCGTCGAGGAACAGGAAGTCCACGTCGCCGTTGGCTTTCGTCACCTTCAGCTTGTAGGCCCGGGTGCCGTCCACTTCCTCCTCGCCCACCAGCTCCACCGTGTGCCCTTTGGCCTTGAAGTTGACGAGGGGACCCTCGAGCTCGGCCTGGTCCTTGATCTGCTTGAGCTGGTCCTCGGCCATCTCCTCCGGCTCGGTCTTGCCGAGGAAGGGCATGACGCTCCAGCCCACGCTGCCGTCATAGGCCTGCACGGCGGTCATCCCCTGCATCGTGAACTCGACCCGGACCTTGTCCGGGCGCTTGAACTCGATGGTGAACGGCGCCTCGACGGCGCCGGCGGCACTGCCGCCCATCCGCATCGTGCCGGCAATCCGGGCGGTCTCGACCGCCATCCAGGCCTCCTCGCCGCCTTTCGCCTCGAGGTTCTTCTGCACGATCTCGTCAACGGTCTGCGCGAGCACCGGCGCGCTCAGCGCCAGCACCGCACACAGCAGCCACAAGGCCTTCTTCAATTGCATGGGAGCTCCTTTGTTGGTTCTCACGACGGGCGAGCCGATCGACGCCCCACGCGGCGACGCCCCGCCGGCCGAATCGTAGCACCACCGAAAGCCGCCGCAGACCACGAGCTGGCCCGTTCAACACCTCGCGAGGCCTCGGCGGCCGGAAGCTCGAGCCATCGGGTGAGCGACAGCGGCAACGACGGAGACAGAGGCAGCGGGCAGGATCCGGGGCAGCTCCGGGCTGTGGCAGCGAGCACGGGTTGCGGGCAGAGACGGTTTGCCCGTTTTCGACATCGACGGGATGCCGTCACATGGACTCCCGGGTGGACCGGCGAACGGGGCCGCCCGACGGTCGGGAAGAGGTACCGCGGAGGCTCAGTTGTTCTGCGCGCCGTCGGCGATCCAGTCCCGCAGCAGGTCCTGCAGCGCCTGGCTCAGGGGGGTGCGCAAGCGGGGCATCTGCAGCCCGTCGATCGACGAGTCGCCGATGACCTTGAGGTAGAGATAGGAGCTGTCCGGGTCCCCGGGCTCGACGAGGTCCTTCGACGGCTGCTCGGTCGACGGCACGTTGACGATGTTGTTGTACGCCTGCCCCTCGGCGAGAACCAGACCCTGGGCGCCGAATCCCGCGGAGTGGCAGCCCGACAGGGCGCAGCTGGGGTTGAAGATCTCGTCCTGCACCCGCGTGAAGGTGGCGTTCGAGCCCATCTGGGACTCGACGGTGATGATGACGGTCGGCGGGGTCGGGTCGGAGAGACCGAACTCGTCGGTGGCCGTCAAGCTCACCGTGTAGGTACCGGCCACGGTGTAGGTGTGCGGGCTGGGCGCCAGAGTGTCGGCGGTGACGCCGTCGTCAAAGTCCCACTCCACGGTGATGTCGTCGCCGTCAGGGTCGGAGGCGGTGCCTGAGAACTGCACGCTCTCACCGGCGGTGATGGTGGTGTCGGAGCTCGGCGAGGTGATCGAGGCGTTGGGGGCGCGGTTCTGGCTCATGGGGGAGCCGTCGTCGGCGAAGGGCACGACGAAGATTGGGTCGTTCGAGGTGTTGTCGATGACCGTCGAGTAGGCCAGTACCGGCGCGTCGGCGGTGAACTCGACGGTGGCGTTGGTGGCCACGCGGTTGCGCGCGCTGACGTAGGCGAAGACGTTGTTGATCTGCGAGAAGGTGCGCGGCGGCAGGTTGCGGTCGCGCTCGCCGATGAGCTCGCCGGTGTCGGCGTCGAAGACGCGGACCGTGGCCGTCACCGCCTGCAGGTTGGGGTTGGTGAAGCCGACGTTGGCGCGGAACCCTGTGTCCGCCGGATCGTTGACGATCTGCAGCAGGATGCCGCTCTGCAGCGCCTCGTCTGGAGAGATCCCCGGGATGAAGCTGCCGAAGGTGCCGTCGGCGCCGCCGGTGTTGTAGGTCCGGGAGGTGGCGTAGAACGGCGAGGCCGAACGCATGCGGATCGCCCCTGCCGCCTCCGACAGCCCGAAGAAGCTCGCCAGGATGTCGTTGAACGCCGCGCCCGAGCGGGGTGCGATGTTCACGGACATCTCGTCGACCGAGGAGTTGTCCTGGTCGCGGTCCAGAAAGGACAGAAACACCGTGATGTTCTGGCTCGTGTCCGGGTTGTAGAGGCGGACGTCGGTAACGAAGAATGCCCCCTGGGCACCCGTCAAGCTGGCGGCCCCGGGGAAGTAGCGAACCACCTCCTGGGCAAAGGCCAGGCCCGGCAGCGTGAGCAACGTCAGTAGGACTGCGGCTTTCTTCATCGGAACCTCCCCTGTGTCTGTTCGATTGTCAAACCTTGTTTGCCGCAGCCGGCTGATCGGTTGCACCGCGAAACCGGCCGGACGGTGCGCGCAGACTCGAAGCCCGCCGCCACGCGTCACCGCAGGCCCGCCTTTCGAGCACGGCGCAGGGGTTGATTCAGAGCGCCTGCGGCGGCGATCTCATGAAATGCATGTCGAAACAGGGTCTCAGAATTCCCCCACCAGCCGCTGTGGTGGGTCGAGAGGAGGCCCATTCGCGCCAACGCGGCGGATTGGCGAGCGATCGGCACGTGCGGCCAGGCTCAGCTGGTGCTCTTTGTCCGTCCCGAGCCCGAGCCCGTTGCCGTCTCGCAGAAGAACCCGAATCCTCGGCAACGGTAACGGCAACGGGCTCGGCCTCGGGCGTGAGCAACCTGCTCTCCGGTTGTGTTCGCGCCAATGGAGGGGCCCGGGGTGTCCGTCAGAATCGGGAGATGTCGGTCCGAGCCCTCAGCCCCACCGGTAAACCACCGAGTTGATGTTCATGCCGGCCCCCACCGAGGCGAGAACGATCGCGTCGCCGGACTCGAGCCGCTGGCCGTCCATCTCGCCGCGCACCACCAGGTCGAGCAGGGTCGGCACCGTGGCGACCGACGAGTTGCCGAGCCACGAGATCGACATCGGCATGATCCCGTCCGGGATCTCGTCCACCTCGTAGAGCTTGAACAGCCGCTTGAGGATCGCGTCGTCCATCTTGGCGTTGGCCTGGTGGAGGAAGATCTTGCGGACGTCGGCGAGCCCGAGCCCGGCGCGGTCGAGGCTCTTCTTGACCACCCCCGGCACGTTGGTCAGCGCGTAGTTGTAGAGCTTGCGGCCGTACATCTTGAGGTACAGCGTCTGGTCGCCGTCGCGGCGGTCATACGAGTTGCCCATCCACAGCAGCCGCGCGTGCTCGGCGGTGTCGGAGCGCGCCGCGTGGGCGAGAATTCCGACCTCGTCGCCGGTCTCCCGGGCCTCGAAGACTGCCGCGCCGGCGCCGTCGGAGTAGATCATGCTGTCGCGGTCGTGCGGGTCCGAGATCCGCGACAGGGTTTCCGCCCCGATCACCAGCGCCCGCGACGCATCGCCCGAGCGCAGGAAGTAATCGACCTGGATCACGCCCTGGACCCAGCCCGGGCAGCCGAATGGCAGGTCGTAGGCGATGCACTCCGGATTGGCGATCGCGAGCTGCTCCTTGACCCGGGCTGCGAGGCTGGGGCAGAAATCGCAGCGGCGGTTGTCGACCTGGACGTCGCCGAAGTTGTGGGCGAAGACGATGTAGTCGAGGCTCTCGCGATCGATGCCCGACGACTCGATGGCCCGCTCGGCCGCCAGAAGTCCCAGGTCCGAGGCCATCTGGTCGTCCTCCGCGTAGCGGCGCTCGGCGATCTCGGTGATCTCCTCGAACTTGCCCACCGTCACGGCGTTGTCGGCCACGTCGAGAGGGCGCTCGTAGTCGATGAAGAA
>DATIVB010000263.1:0-16355 GCA_035466375.1 Chondromyces sp. | reverse complement strand
GATCGGCAGGCGGGTGCTCAACAGCTCCCAGTTGCCGCAGTGGCCGGTGGCGAAGAGGACCCCGCGGCCATTGGCGTGGGCTGCCTCGAAGTGCTCGAGGCCGCGGATCTCGCACAGTGACTCGACCTGTTCGGCGGTGGCGCGCCACTGAAAGGCGACCTCGGCCAGCATCAGCCCGAAGTGGCGGGCGCAGCCGGCCATGATCCGCTCCCGCTCAGCCCGGTCGAGCTCCGGAAATGCGATCTCGAGATGGCTGAGGATCCGCTTCCGGCTGCCCGCCATGATCCGTATTGCGGCCGTGCCGAGTCCGGCGCCGAGCCCGCGCGTCAGCGTCAGCGGCAGCCGCGACCCCGCCGTCAGGAAGCCGCGGAGAGCGAGATACAGTGCGGCGCTGCCGGCGCGGGAAGGCATGAAGGGAGTGTAGCGCGAGCGCCGAGCGACGCGCGAGAATTCTCAATTCTCAATTTTGAATTTTGAATTATCACCCTGCCCCGCCAGTTCCAAGGGAGGTTGGGGGCGAATTAAGAGTTGAGAATTAAGAATTGAGAATTAAACATTCTCTCGTCGTTCCGGCCATGCTGTGATCTTCGCGATCGTGACCGTGCCTTCCTCGATCTCGACCTCGTCGCCGACGGTTCGACCGAGCAGGCGCTGGGCGAGCCCGGAGCCGTTGGCGAAGATGCGGCGGTCGAGGTCGGCGTCCCAGGCGCCGAGGATGGTGATCGGAGGTACCTCGCGCCCGTCGAGTGGGTCGAAGTACACGACGGTGCCGATGTTGACGGTGGAGGTGTCGGCGGCGCCCGGCTCGAGGATGCGCACCCTGGTCAGCTCTTCCTGGATTTTGGCCGCCCGGGCCGACTGCAGCTCCTGACGGTCGCGCAGCATGTGGTACTCGAAGTTCTCCCGCAGGTCGCCTTCGGCGGCGGCGGCGTTGATGCCCTTCAGGGTCTTCGGGATCTCCTCCTCGAGCAGCCGGCGCAGCTCCTCGCGCTGCGCCTCGACCGCCGCCCGGGTGGCGGCGAGCACCGGCTCGGCATGTTCAGAGCTCTCCTCGCGGTGGTGCTGGGCGGCCTGCTCGACGAGGCGTGCCCTCTGCGGCTCCACCGAGTCGATGCGGCCGATGCGCTGGGCGAAGCGCGCGGCCTGGGCCGCGGTCGCCGACTCGAGGAGGATCCGCACCGCCACCCGACCGCCGTCGAGCAGCGCCTTGGCCCGGCTTCGGAGCGAGGAGAACTCCTTGCGGGTCAAGGCGTCGGGAAGCTTCTCGAGCAGCGATGGCGTCATCCTGGCCCGCACCGCCTCGGGGCAGGCCTCATCGGTCATGACCTCACAGGCCCAGATGAACTGCATCGGGTGGTCGGCGTGATTGCGGAACACCGCCTCCACGGCCTGGTCGAAGAGGTCGCCGTGACCGGCCGCCTCGAGACGCCCGGCGATTGTCCGCAGGTTCTGGGCGCTGTCCTCGTGCAGGAACCAGTCGGCCCAGATCGCGGGCCAGGCCTCGGGCGCGGCGTCGGCGATCGCCTCGAGGGCCTCGGCGCGGGCGCCGCGGTCGCGGACCCCGTTGAGCAGCGCCAGGAAGTTGCCGCGCTCGAGGAGCCGCTCACGGCAGGCGGCGGCCGCCTCGGCGGCCCCCGGAAGGTCGGCGGCGACGCCGGCGGTCTGCCAGGCGAGGCCCGGGTTGTCGCGCTCGAGCTCGGGCAGCGACTCGAGGAGGACCGTAGCGGCGGCCGCCGCTGTTTCGGGGCCGCGGTCGGCGAGGCGCCGCGCGACCGCAAGCCTGTCCTTCGGGGCCGTGTCGCGCAACGTCTCGAGCAGGGTCGCGTCCGCGGCCTCCGCGCTGTGCCGGACGGTGTAGCGCAGCCTCGAGCCGGTGCCCGACGACAGGATCCGCTGGTGCTTCTTGGCCTTGTTCCACCACGAGGTCCAGCGCTCGGCGGGAAGCAGCCCCTCGAGGGCCGCCTTGATCCCCTGCACGTCGGCGGGCTCGGCGAGGCTCTCCAGGATCTCGACCAGGGCCTCCGCCGGCTCCCGCTCGACGAAATCGGCGAGGGCCGCCGGGTCCTCGACCTTGCGGCGACGGAAGTCTCCTTCCGGCAGCGGGCGCAGGTAGCGCTCGACGGCACCGAAGGGGACCGAGATCGGCTTCTTGCCGCCGATGTCGACCTTGATGTTCTCGAGCTGGAGGTTGAGGTCGATCACCCGCCCGACACCCTGGCCGACGACCTCGACGACGGTGCCCACGTCGTGCTCCAACCACCTCGTGGCGGCGTCGAGAATGTTCAAGGGGCGTCGCGCCCCGACCACCGGGTGGTGCTCCAGGATCCTGGCGAGTGACTGGCGGTTGGCGTGCGCTGCGGCGAGGCTGCGTCCGGCCCGCTCGAGGAGTTTCGACGGCGGTTTGGGACCGGCGAGTCGAACCAGCTCGCGAAGGGTTGTGAAGGTCTGCTGCGGCTCGTTCGCCGTCTCGAGCGCGTCGGCGAGCAGCTCGAGGAGGGTCTGCGCGAGGTTCTTGCGCCCCGCCTGCCAGATCAGACGCCGGACCTCGAACAGCTCGGCGGCCGGGATCGGCCGTCGCTCGAGGGCCTCCAGCCAGAGCTCTTCCACGCGGTCCCAGTCCTGATCGCCCAACGCATCGGAGAACGCCGTTCCGACCTCGATCGTCTCTGCCATTCATGACTCCAGGCGCCCCTGAGGGGCAGGGAATTGTAACAGCCGCCGGCGGGGTCTCGCGAACCATCCCTCCGGATCCCGGACACGGTGCTGTGCGAGCTCAGCCCTTGGCCTGCGAGCGTGGGATCCGCAGCACCTCGCCGGGAAAGATGCGGCTGCCGTCGAGATTGTTCTCCCGCTTGAGCTCGGAGATCGAAACGCCGTGGCGGCGGGCGATCTCGGACAGGGTGTCGCCTTTGCGGACGCGGTAGGTGAGCTCGCCGTCCTGCGTGCGGCTCATGCTGTCCGCAATCATCGACTCGGGGATGCGGAGCACGTCGCCGGGGCGGATCCGCGATCCGCGGAGCTGGTTGGCGCCCTTGAGGTCCGCCACCGTCACCCTGTGCAGGCGCGCGATGTCGTACAGGGTATCGCCCTTCCGCACCACGTAGCTCGTCGACCGGCTGCCCGTGCTGGCCGCACGCGGCGCGCCAGGCCCCGGACCCGAGGCACCGTCGGGGATGCGGAGCCGCTGGCCGGGCCGGATGAGCCCGTTCCGCGACAGCCCGTTGGCCGCGCACAGGCTGTCCACGGAGACCGAGAACCCGCGCGCGATGTCCCACAGCGTGTCGTTGCGCTGGACGACGTAGGCGCCGTCCGCGGCGGCTTCCCAACTGCGATTCGCGGCCGGGCGCCCGGCGGCCGAGCCGAAGCGGGGGACGATCAGCTCCTGCCCGGGGTGGATCAGGCTGCTGCGGAGCGCGTTGGCCTGGCGGATGTCGGAGACGCTCGACCCGTAGCGTCGGGCGATGGTGGAGAGGCTGTCGCCCGCGCGGACGGTGTGGATCGTGCGCGGCGCCCACTCCGAGCGAGGCGAGTTCTCGAGCGCGGTGCGTGCGGCCTCCGCGCTGCCGGAAGGCAGGCGCAGGATGGTGGTGGTGCGCGCGGGTGTCAGGTCGCGTCTCACGGCGGGGTTGAGCTCGCGCAGCTCGTCGAGCGGGAGCCCGGACTTCGAGGCCAGGAACTGCAGGTCGAGCGCGTCCGGGACCTCGAGTTCGTCGTACTGCCACGGCTGTTCGAAGGGCGCGTCGAAGCCGAAGGCGGCGGGCCGCTTGGCGATGATGACCGAAGCGATGAAGGCCGGGACGTAGTTTCGCGTTTCGCGCGGCAGGTAGTCGCGGAGGGACCAGAAGTCCTGCGCCCCCGAGCGGCGGATCGCGCGGCGGACGTTGCCGGCGCCCGAGTTGTAGGCCGCGAGCGCCAGGTGCCAGTCGTCAAACTCCGCGTAGAGGTCGGTGAGATACGCGATCGCCGCGTCGGTTGACCGCTCGGGGTCGCGGCGCTCGTCGATGAGCGAACCCACCTCGAGACCGTAGTGGCGGGCGGTCGATGAGATGAACTGCCACATCCCGTGGGCCCGCGCCCGCGAGTACGCGGTCAAGGAAAAGGCGGACTCGATCAGCGGCAGGTAGGAAAGCTCCACCGGCAGTCCGGCGGCTTCGAAGCGGGCCCTGATCATCGGCAGGTAGGCGCCGGAGCGCTGCAGGCCGATCTCGATGCGCCGGTTGTACTCGCCGGTCGAGCTCATGGCGCTGAGGAAACGTTCGACGGTCGGATTGATGACCAGCGGGAACTCGCTCGCCGGGAGCCCATTCTCGTCGAGGGCTTCTTCGACCTCGTCGGCCACGTCGACCTCGTCGATCGGCGGCAGGGAGACGAAGTCTTCGGTCGGCTCGAGCTCCTCTCCAAAGGGTTGCGTGCTCTCGGCGATCTGGTCCGCCTCGTCGATGAGCTCGGCAAGGTAATCGAGGTACACCTGGCGCACCGGATAACCCGGCGGTGGGCCGAAGACCTCGCACAGCGCCTCGTCGGCGAACGCGAGCGCGGCCTCGACGTCGCCCTCCGCGGCAGCGAGCTGCGCCTGGGCCATCAGGTCGTCGGCGCGCTCGCGGGCGCCGTCTTCCCAGGCCCGGTAGTCGGCGGCCGGCATGGCCGCGGTCGCCTGATCGGTGGGGGCATCAGCGGGGACCGATGCGCAGCCGGCGGCGAGAAGGGTCGATGCTGCTGCGAGGAGCCATCCGGACGACGCTCCTCCTCGAAGAGGCTTCAACGCAAGTTCTCCAGGTCCAAAGAGAAGCGGAGGCAGAGCTTGCGCAGGCCCTCCGCCTCGTCGACATCGAACGAGACCGGGTCGAGGGTGTGGATCGTGCTCCCATCCTCGGCTTGGATGCGGATCGCGACCTGGAGGCTGTGCATGCGTTTAAAGATGTCCGAGTTCACGGCTTTTTCGAGCTTCTCGCGCAGCTCGCGGATGTTCGTCGAGCCGGTGGAGAGCAGGCTGTCGAGGTCGATGTCGCGGCCTGAGGACTCGAAGGCCCGGCCACGCCCCTTCATCGTCGCCTGCTTTCGCAGCCCGTCGAGCTCGGCCAGGATGTCCATGTGATTCGAAACATGGACCCGTTTGACGGGCGGCACCGCCTTCTCGGCATCCAGCTCCCCGGCCTCGATCTCGACCGGGATCGGCTCGTCGTCGTCGGCGGACGCTGGAGCGCCCCCCGGCACTTCGAAAAAGGGCTCCCGCTCCTCAGGTTCGACCGCAGCTCGAAGGGCGTTCCCGTCCGGCTGGTGGGTGGGGGCGGGCTTCGGGACGGGCGGGGGCGTGGTGTTGCCCGAGGCCGCCTGTTCCGCCGTGTTGGCGACGCCTTCCTCCGCTGCTCTGGCGAGCGATCGGGCCGAGATCGGGGGCGCCGGCTGCGGCCCTTTGACGGGTCGTCCCGGCGGTGCCGGGACCGCGGCGCCGGTTCGTGGTCCGGCGTCCGACACGTTCATCCGCGTGCGCAGCTTCTTCAAGGTCAGCTTGGTGATCTCCTTGAGCGTCGTGATGACGCCCTCGCCGTTGACCGCCGAGGCCTCGAAGAACGGGAAGCTGCCGTCGCCGTTGAGGTCGCTGTTGAGCTCCTCGATGGAGAGCACGTTGCTGAGGTCGCGTTTGTTGTACTGGAGCACTATGGGCAGGTCGGTGAGCTCGAGCCCGAGCTCCTTGACGTTCTGCTTCAGGCTCTCGAAGCTCTCCAGGTTGGCGTCGCGCATCGGTCGCTGGGAGTCGGCCACGAAGACGAGGCCGTCGACACCTTTGAGGACCAGCTTACGGGTCGTGTTGTAGAAGACCTGGCCCGGCACCGTGTAGAGCTGCAGCCGGGTCTTGAAACCGCCGATCGTTCCGACCTCGATGGGCAGGAGGTCGAAGAAAAGCGTCCGGTCGGATTCGGTCTCGAGTGAGACCATTTCGCCGCGCGAGCCGGGCGCCGTCTTGGCGTAGATATAACTGAGATTGGACGTCTTCCCGCAGAGACCAGGACCGTAGTACACGATCTTGGCCGCCATTTGCATCGTCGCCCAGTTGAAGAAAACCATGCCAGAGTTGCGATCCCGTCCGCAAACTCCAAGCTAACACACCGCGCCCGCAACGGTCAATTGCCGCAAAAGGTTGCGTTCTGCGGGCCGCGGCGGTTGGCTGCGCACCGAAGGCAGGACGAAATCGCGACGATGTTACAATGAAGCGGTCCGGCCCGGCCGAAGCGCCGAGGCCATTGCGCCGATTTCCTTCGCCGGGCCGCGTGCCGGAAGGACCGACGACCGATCAGGAGTCAAGGATGGAAGTGAGCAGGAGAGCGTTCTCCGTTCTCTGCGCCATCGTGGAGTTGTACACGCGTTCCGGCGAGCCTGTCGCGTCGCGACAGGTGGCCCGGTACTCCGACCTCGGTCTGTCCCCGGCGACCATGCGCAACATCATGGCGGAGCTTGAAGAGGGCGGGTTCCTCACCCGGCCGCACGCGTCCGCCGGCAGGATTCCGTCCGACAGCGGTTTTCGGCTCTTCGTCGACAACCTGCCGAGCCGCTCGACACCGCCGCCTGCGGTGCGGCGGCAGCTGGCGGGCCGGATGCTGACGATGCGCCGCGAGCTCGCCGAAGACATCGAGTGGGTGGCGCAGCTGGTCGCGGAGGCGACCAGGGAGGCGGGGGTCGCGATCCGGCCGCTCGGTGCCGGACCGGCTGTCGAAGCGGTGTCACTGGTCCTGCTCGAGAACCAGCGCGTCCTCGGCGTCGTCATCGCCGACGACGGTACGGTCGAGAAGCGGGTCCTCGAATTCGAACCGGATGTCACGCGGGAGGATCTGCAGAGCCTCTCCAACGTCCTCACGAAAGGGCTCGCGGGAACTTCGCTGTACGATGTGCCGGGTATGTACTCGAAGATCGACCGGCTGGACGAGCACGACGTCGGCAGCGACCTTCGGCTGCAGGCCGAGCGGACCGTACGGCGACTCTTTTCGAGCGATGCGAAGGACGTCGAGGTGCGCATCGTCGGCACCGAGAATCTGCTTGCCACCAGCGATTTCTCCGAGATCGGCAGGGTCCGGTCGCTGCTGACCGCCCTCGAGGACCACACCCGTATCGCGTCCGAGATCCGGCACGCGTTTACGCGCGGCCGCACCCAGGTTCTGATCGGCGCCGAGTCCGAGACCACCGCGGGAGGTGACCTCGGCATCATCGCGACCCTCTACTTCAAGGACAGCCGGCGCGCGGGAGCGGTCGGCGTGGTCGGGCCGCGGAGGATGGATTACCAGCGTATCGTTCCGGTGGTCGAGTACATCGGAGATTCGTTGACGGAGATGCTCGGGTCCGCGGGGGCGATGCATGGCTGAAGGAAACGACAAGGAATCTGAGCGGGAGATCGAGGGTCTCGGCGACGACGAGATCGAAATCGAGTTCGTCGACGTGGATGAACCGCATGGCGCGCAGGAAAGCCCGGCGCCTGCAGCCGAGGAGGCCGCAGTCGAGGTCGAGGCCACCGGCGAAGATCAGGCGGCGAAGCTCCAGGCCGAGCTCGATCACGTGCGCGATGTCTACCTGAGGAAGCTCGCCGAGTTCGACAATTTCCGCAAACGCATCGATCGTGAACGCGACGAGATCCGGCAGCTGGCGGTGGAGGATTTCATTCGCGAGCTGCTGCCGGTGCTCGACAACTTCGAACGCGCCCTTCAGCACGCGAACAACGGCGGCGACGCCTTCCACCAGGGGGTGGAGATGATCGCCAAGCAGCTCTCGGAGACCCTTGTCCGGAAGGGCGTGGAGGCGATCGACCCCGCCGGGGAGCCCTTCGACCCCGGATTCCACGAGGCGGTGCAGAGGGTCGAGAACAGCGAGTACCCGCCCGGAACGGTGGCCTTCGTCATGCTCAAGGGCTATCGCGTCGGAGAGCGGGTGATCCGGCCGGCGATGGTCGGGGTTTCGGTCGAGGCGCAAGGAGGGGGCGGGGAAGGCGGAGGCGACTCGTGAGCAAGATCATCGGCATCGACCTGGGTACGACGAACTGCTGCGCCGCAGTTGTCGACGTCACCAAGCCGGTCGTGATTCCGAATCGTGAGGGTGCTCGGACGACGCCGTCGGTGGTGGCCTTCACTGCCGCAGGCGAGCGCCTCGTGGGTCAGATCGCCCGCCGCCAGGCCATGACCAACCCGCAGAATACCGCCTACGCCGTCAAGCGGCTCATCGGCCGGCGCTTCGACTCCGAGGAGGTGCGCTGGGCGAGGACCCTGGTGCCCTACGAAATCGTCGAGGCCGAGAACGGCGACGCCAGCGTCAAGATCCTCGACCGGGTCCACAGCCCACCCGAGATCTCCGCGCTCATTCTGCGCGAGATCAAAGAGTTCGCCGAGGAGTTTCTGGGCGAGGAGATCACCCAGGCCATCATCACGGTACCCGCCTACTTCGACGACAGCCAGCGGCAGGCGACCAAGGACGCCGGGACCATCGCCGGCCTCGAGGTGCTGCGGATCATCAACGAGCCGACGGCGGCGTCGCTGTCCTACGGCTTCGGCAAGAACAAGAACGAGACGATCGCGGTCTACGACCTCGGCGGCGGCACTTTCGACATCTCGGTGCTCGAGATCGGTGACGGCATCTACGAGGTCAAGTCGACGGCCGGCGATACCTTCCTCGGCGGCGAGGACTTCGACTCGCGGGTCATGGAGTTCCTGCTCCAGGAGTTCCAGCGGGAGACGGGCCTCGACCTCTCCGAGGACATGATGGCCATGCAGCGCATCAAGGAGGCCGCCGAGGCCGCCAAGTGCGAGCTGTCGACGGAGGAGGAGACCGAGATCTCGTTGCCCTTCATCGCCGCCGACCACACCGGCCCCAAGCACCTTCAGGTCGTGCTGACCCGGAACCAGCTCGAGAGCCTGGTCGCCGACCTGGTCGAACGGACGCTGGACCCGTGCCGGAATGCCCTCGAAGCGGCGCGCCTGGAACCCGAGCAGATCAACGAGATCATCCTGGTCGGCGGCCAGACCCGGATGCCGTTGGTGAAAAAGACCGTCAGCGAGTTCTTCAGGCGGCAGCCGAACCAGGACATCAACCCGGACGAGGTCGTCGGCATCGGTGCCGCCATCCAGGCCGGGATCCTGCAGGGGGAGGTCAAAGACCTCATCCTGCTCGACGTGACGCCCCTGTCCCTCGGCATCGAGACCCACGGCGGACTGTTCACCAAGATCATCGAGCGCAACTCCACCGTGCCGACCAAGAAGTCCATGATCTTCACCACCGTCAGCGACAACCAGACGACCGTCAACGTGCACGTGCTGCAGGGTGAGCGCGGGATCTCGAGCGAGAACCGCTCCCTGGGGCGCTTCGACCTGGTCGGCATTCCGCCGGCGCCCCGGGGCGTACCGCAGATCGAGGTGACCTTCTCCATCGACTCGAACGGCATCGTCAACGTCGGCGCCCGCGACCTCGCCACCGGCAAGGAACAGAGCATCGAAGTGAATCCGGCCGGTGGTCTGTCGAAGGACGAGATCGACTCCCTGATCGCCGAGGCCGACAAGTACCGCAGGGACGACCAGGATCGGCGCGAGATCCGGGAGCTTCAGAACCGCCTCGAGGGCCTGCTCTACACCAACGAGCGGGTCGTCAAGGAGTTCGGCGCCGGTCTCTCTCCCGATGACCGTGAGGAGGTCCGTGCGACCCTCAACCGGGCGCGCAAGGCGCTCACGAGCGAGGAGCGCTCGGTCCTCGAGGAAGCGATCTACGCGGTGCAGGACGCCGCCCAGATCCTCACTCAGGTCATCATGCTCGACCCGATCGCTGCGCTCGGCGGCCACATGAAGATGCCGCTCGACACCGGCGGCGGCAGTTATGGCGACGACGGCGAAAGCGAGTCTTGATCCTCTATGTCGACAGGTGCGCGGCGAGACTACTACGAGGTCCTCGGCCTCGGACGGGATGCGACGGCGGCCGACATCAAGGCGGCCTACCGCCGGCTGGCGGTGCAGTACCACCCCGATCGCAACCCGGACGTCCCGGACGCCGAGGAGAAGTTCAAGGAGGCTTCCGAGGCCTACGCGGTGCTGTCCGACGGTGAGAAGCGGGCGCGCTACGACCGCTTCGGCCACCAGGGCCTCGGGGGAGAGGGCTTCACCGGGTTCGACCCCGACGCATTCGGAGACTTCGCCGACATCCTGGGCGATCTCTTCGGGCTGGGCGACATGTTCGGCACCAGGCGCCGGGGCCGGGGGCAGCGCTCGCACCGCGGTCACGATCTCCAGTACACCCTGAAGCTCAGCCTCGAGGAGGCGGCGCGCGGCGTCGAGAGATCGATCAGGGTGCCGCGGCTCGAGGCCTGCGAGCGCTGCACGGGCAGCGGTTCTGAGCCCGGCACCACTCCGGAGACCTGCGCGACCTGCCAGGGCGTGGGCCAGGTCGCCTTCCGTCGCGGCTTCCTGTCGGTGGCCCAGACCTGCCCGACCTGCGGCGGCGCCGGGCGCGTGAACCGCGATCCGTGCGGCGAGTGCGGTGGTCGCGGCCGCAAGGAGCGCGAGACGACTCTCAAGGTGACGGTGCCGGCCGGGGTCGACACCGGGATGCGTCTGCGCCTTGCAGGAGAGGGCGAGGCCGGTGTCCTCGGTGGTCCCGCCGGCGATCTCTTCGTGGTCATGGCGGTTTCAGAGCACGAGCTCTTCGAACGCGACGGCGAGAATCTCCACCTCGAGCTCCCGATCTCGGTCTACCAGGCCATGCTCGGCACCGAACGATCCGTCCCGACCGTGCTCGGCGAGGAGCTCGAGGTCGAGGTGCCGGCCGGGGCACAACCCGGTGAGGTGATCCGCGTCGCCGGTCAGGGGATGCCGCACGTCAACGGCCGCCGGCGCGGCGACCTTTTCGTTCACCTCAGGGTGGTCGTGCCGAAAAAGCTGAACAGCGAGCAGCGGCGGCTCATCCAGGAGCTGGCCGAGCTCGGCGGCGGCTTCGAGCCGGAGACCGACCGCGGCTTCTTCGAACGGCTGCGGCGGGCCTTCGGCGGCGACTGACGCCGCGACCGGGGCGATGCCGGCCTATCTGAGCCTCCGCTGCCGGGCCCCGCTGCGACTCGAGGACGAGCTGCCCGAGCTCTGCTCGGGGATCCCCGTGCTGGGGACCGAGATCGGCGTCGCGAGCGGCGACACCGTCGCTCTCACGGTGTACTTCGCGAGCTGTGATGCGGATGCGAGGCAGCATGTGCGCGAGCTCCTCGCAGACCGGGGCGCCGCCGGGTTCGTCTGCGAATCCCTGCCCGCCGAGGACTGGCTGGCCGCCTACCGTGAGCGGGTGCGGCCCTTTGCGGTCGGCCGGGGCTGGTGGATCGACCCCCACCCCACGGCGCCGACGCCGGCGCCCGTGGGGCGGCGCCGGTTGGTGATGCCGCCCCGGACGGCCTTCGGATCGGGCAGCCACGAGTCCACCCGGCTCGCGCTGGAGGCCCTCGAGGAGATCGATCTCGCCGCGGACGCGGTGCTCGACGTCGGTACCGGTTCCGGCATCCTGGCGATCGCCGCCGAGCGCGCGGGCGCGGGCACGGTCATCGCCCTGGACAACGACCCGACCGCGGTCTGGGTCGCGCGCGAAATCGCCGTCCTGCAGGATTTTCCGGTCGGCGTGCAGCTCGTCGTGGGGGCGGTGGACTGCGTCGCGGGCCGCTCCTTCGATGTCATCCTGTGCAACATGATCACCGAGCAGTTCGTGCCGCTGATCGGCGACCTGGAGCGACTGCTGTCGTCAGCCGGCCTGCTCGTGCTCTCGGGTCTCATGGCCCGCGAGGCCGCGGAGGTCGATCGAGCTCTCGGCCGCGCTTCGCTTCGCGTGCGGGCCCGGCTCTCGGCGGGCGAGTGGGCGAGCCTGACGGCGGAGCGGCGGCCGTGAAGCAGCCGCCCTGGCTGCTGCTGCCCGAGGGCGCGCGCCCCGAGATCGGCGGCACGGTGGCGCTCGACCCCGCCGAGGCGCGCCACGCCACCGGCCCGCTCCGCCTTCGGGCCGGGGATCCGGTGGTGCTCGCGGACGGGGCGGGGACGGTGGCCGGGGCGAGGCTGCGCGAGGCCTCGAAAGTCCGTGTCGAAGCCGAGGTCACGAGCCTCGATCTCGCGCCGCAGCCGGAAGGGCCCGGCGTCACCCTCGCCGTGTCGGTGGTCGAGAACCGCGCCATGGACTGGGTCGTGCAGAAGTCCGTCGAGGTCGGGCTGCGAACGCTGATCCCGATGGTCAGCGAGCGGACCCAGGCCGGACCGCGCGATGCGGAGCGGCGCCTGGACCACTGGCGGCGCATCGCGATGCAGGCGCTGAAGCAGTGCCGGCGGCCCTGGGCGATGGCGATCTCGGGCCCCCTGACGACCGCCTGCATCGTCGAGCAGACCCCGCCAGGGTGCGGGGTCGTCGCCGATCATGGGGGAGAGGACGCGACCTCGCTGCCGGCGTCGGCCTGGGTGCTCGCGGTGGGCCCGGAGGGCGGCTTCAGCCCGTCGGAGGACCGCCTCTTTCTCGATCGCGGCTGGCACCGCCTGTGCCTGGGTCCGCACGTCCTGCGGGCCGAGACCGCGGCGATCGTGGGTGGGGCATTTCTGGTGTCGCGGCTGCAGCATGCTCCCTGATCCCGTTTCCGAGGGGCCTGGGTGACGGGCGGCGCGTGGAATCCTGAGGTACACTCCGACGATGCCTGAACCGCCGGTCTGGATCGACTCTCACGCCCACCTCGCGATGTTCGAACGCGACGAGATTCACGGTGTGCTCGATCGGGCGGCCTTGCGGCGGGTGCTGGGCGTCCTCGTGCCGGCAACCGGGCGGGACGACCTCGAGTCGGTCCTGGGGCTGGCTGCGGACAACCCCGGGGTGGTGGTCGCAGCTTCCGGCGTCCACCCGCACGAAGCCTCGTCCCTCGACGACACCCTCAAGGGGCGGATCGAGGCGGCGATCTCATGTCCCGGGGTCGTGGCGATCGGCGAGATCGGTCTCGATTATCACTACATGAACTCACCGCGGGAAGAGCAGCTCCGGGCCCTCGAGTGGCAGCTCGACCTCGCCTGCGAAGCGGACCTCCCGGTCGTGCTCCACAACCGTGAGTCCTGGACGGATCTCGAGGAGCGGCTGGCTGCGCGCCGGGGGCGGCTGCGCGGGGTCTGCCATTCCTTCGCCGAGGGGCCCGGGGAGGCGCTGCGGGTGATCGAGTTGGGCCTGCTGGTCGGCATCTCCGGCATGGTCACCTTCAAGGCGGCGGACAATATCCGCCAGATGGTGGCCGTGCTTGAGCCCCACCAGGTGCTGGTGGAGACCGACAGCCCCTTTCTGGCCCCGGTCCCGCACCGCGGGGCGCGCAACGAGCCCTCGTACGTGCCGTTGGTCGGTCGTCAGCTGGGCGAGGAGTGGAAGCTCGGGACGGAGGCGGTGGCCGCCGCCTCGACGGCGGCGTTCAAGGTCCTGTTCGGCGTCGACGAGTCCTGGGCCGGCTGATCCGCCGGCGCGCAGCCTCGTCGGTGCGGCGGCGTCAGGTCTTTTTCGGGCGCCGGCCGCGCCGGCGCTTGATGTTCTTCAAGCTGATCGTGAGCATCTTCGTGGTCGGGTCCTGGCCGACGTCGAAACGCTGGGCTTCGTCGAAGCTGAGCCCATAAAGATCGAAGAACTGTGGCGCTTTCACGCTCACCGAACGGCGCCGGCGGGACAGCTTCAGAGCGCCGTCCTCGTTCGCGTTTTTCGTGATCTGGACGCCCACCAGCTTGCGGGTTTTGTCGAAAAAAAGTACGGCATACGAGGCGGATTTCAGGCCGAAGGCCTCCACACTGGCCGCATCGAAAGAGATCAGTCCGCTGGGCCGGATTGTGGCCTTGGGCCGCACGCCCGATGTCTGCGGCGGGATGTATTTTTCGAACGGCATGACCTACCTCCAGAGAGACTGACGCCAGAATATGGTTTGGTGCAGCGAGAGTCAAGAGAATTTCATCCGAATATTCCAATATTTTTCTCTCAATAGAAGGCATCTCTGTCCCGACTTGAGATCCTGAAATAATCCCGAGAATGCCCATCGATCGCGACCGATCCGACACATCGGAAATTCAATTCGCGGCGAATGAGCCTGACCTTTCCCGGGCGATCGGACGCGGCAAAGGGTCGATTCGACGATTCCGAATCCTCGGGATCGCCCGCCGTCCAAAGTCTGAGGTTTCCCCCCTGAAGCACGAGGAATCGACGCCGTGGCGGCTGCGGCCGATCCGAGGTAGACTTCGCTGGTGACCGAATCCGCGCGGCAGATTGGGCTCGACGCCGACAGGCGCCCTGCACCTTCGTCGGCCTCGGCGCTCGAGGTGGGGCCAGCCTCAGGGGCCCGCTGCTGCGATTCTCCATCGGTGATTTTCGAGAAGGATTGCGAGCTGGTTCGATTCGACATTTCGATGGACGGGTGCCGGCCGTCGCGAGCGAACGGATTGTCGCCCCTGTTGCGACGGAAAGTGGGCGGTATCGAGTTCCAAACGGGACCGGGCTGGAGGGCAGCCGTGGATCGAAATCGCAGCGTTGAAAGCGCCAATTCGATCGGCCGCGGGAGGATCCGGAGAGTGCGACGTCCCGGCCAATTCGCGCCGATTCATGTCGCTTCTGCGTCCAGATATTCAACGGCCTTGGTGGTTCGGTCGCGAGCGGCGATTCGAGGCTGTTCGGCGCCGAGAGTCGGGCGGGTTTCGATGGACTTTGTGGTGGCCGATGTCGGCGACATTGAGGGCAACACGATTGGGAGAGAGATGGCCGTTATCGCGCATCAAAGTGACGGGGCGTCACCGATCGAGGAGCCGGCGGGCCCGAGCGGCCCCATCAGCTCGGAGGTCCCGGCCGGACAGACACCCGGCGACCCGCGGGACGTGGTCTGACGGAGCGCGTCGTGCGGGCCAGCGTCGTTATCCCGACCTGCAGCCGACTCGACGGGCTGCAACGCGTGCTGGCGGGGCTGGAGCAACAGTGGCGTCCCGGGGGCACCGAGCTCGAGATCGTGGTCGTGGATGACGGCTCGGTTGACGGCACCTGGGACTGGCTCAGCGCCCGATCGGCCGCGTCGAAGTGGAAGGTGGTGCGGCAGGCCAATCGGGGGCCGGCCGTAGCGCGCAATCGCGGCGTCGAATCGGCTTCGGGCGAGCTCGTACTCTTCCTCGGGGACGACACCGTGCCGCAGCCCGGCTGGCTCGCCGCCCACCTCGAAGAGCACCGCCTGTTCGGCCAGGCCGGCCCTCTGGCGGTGCTCGGTTACACCTCGTTCCCGGCCTCCGTGGACGGCCCCTTTTCGCGATTCATCAACGAGTACGGCGCCCAGTTCGGCTACTCGATCATCGACAACGTCGCCTCGCTGCCCTTCAACTTCTTCTACACCTCCAATATCTCGCTGCCCCGAGCGGAGCTGCTGCGGCACGGCGGCTTCCGGGAGGATTTCCCGGCGGCGGCCTGGGAGGACATCGAGTTCGCCTACCGCGCCCAGCGCGCCGGGCTCGCCATCCGGTACCAACCGCGCGCCAGGACCATCCACGAGCACTGTGTTCGCCCGCGGACGTTCTGTCGCCGACAGAGGACATCGGGACTCTCGGCCGCGATCTTCTACGACCTCCACCCCGAGCTCGCGAGCCTGCTCGGAGTGGGGCGGGTCCGGCGCCGGGCGATTCCGGCGCGTCTTCAGGCCGTGCTGCTGTGGCTGCTGATCGAGCTCGGCGAGCGGATCGAAGGCGTGGTCCCCGCGCCGGTGTACCAGGAGTACCTGGACCTGTGTTACGAGAGGGGGTTGGCAGCAGGTTTGCAAAAGCACTGATCGGAGGTGGGCGATGAGGACCATGCGTCTGCTGATGATCTTCGCGTGCGCGGCCGTGATCGGTGCAGCTTCCGGCGGTTCCGGGGCCGCCGAGCGTGAGGCTGTGGACGCGAGCACCGTGGTGCTGCCGTGCCTGCCGGTCGGGACGTACTGGAACGGTCCGCTGCCGCCCGAAGGCACGCCGTCGGCACCGGATCTGGCGATCGTCGCGGTCGACACGCGGCCGAAGAACGCCCGCGTCCACCTCGACGACCGCTTCGTCGGACGGGCGCGGTACCTGGACGGCAATCCCGGCTATCTCTACCTCGAGCCCGGGGCGTACACGCTCGAGCTCCGTCTCGAGGGCTATCAGACCGTGTCAGTGGATCTGGAGGCCGAGCCCGGCTGCCGCTACGACCTCAAACATCGCCTGCTGAAGGCGCCTGGGGCGTCCGCCGGGCCGGACGACAGGTCGTTCGGCCGGGGCAAGCCACTGGAGCGAGTGTATGCACCGGTGGCCGAGTCCGCCCCGGCGGGGTCGGACACGCCTCGCAGGGGGCCCGATCCGAGCCTGCGGCCCGACACC
>DATIVB010000262.1:0-7017 GCA_035466375.1 Chondromyces sp. | reverse complement strand
TTTCCGGCTTTTTCTCCAAGGACGAGATCCTGGCGCGGACCTGGGCCGCCGGCGCCGGGAACCTCAACGGCTTCGGCACCGTCTACACCGTTCTCTGGACTCTGGGCCTCACCGCCGCCCTGCTGACCGCCTTCTACATGTTCCGCGCGCTCTATCTGACCTTCCACGGCGAGTACCGCGGCGACGCCGAAAAAGAAAAGCACGTTCACGAGTCGCCGCGCTCCATGACGCTGCCCCTCATCGTCCTCGGCGTGCTGTCGGCCGTCGGCGGCTTCGTCGGGCTTCCCGGCCAGCTGCTCCACCTTCCAAGCCTCAACCTCATCGAGGGTTTCCTGGCGCCCGTGATCCCACCACTCGGCGCCGCGGCCGGCCACGGCGCCGAGGCGTCACACGCCGCGCACGGGCTGTCGACGGCCGTCGAGGCGCTGCTGATGCTCGTCTCGGTGGCGGCGGCGGTGATCGGGATCCTCGTCGCCCGCCGCTTCTACCTCGGGGCCGGTGCCTTCACCGCGCCGCAACGGCTCGCTGCGCGGCTGCCGATGCTGCACAAGCTGCTGCTCAACAAGTACTGGGTGGATGAGATCTACGGCGCGCTGGTCGTACGCCCCGTCCACCGCCTCGGTATCGTCTTCTGGCGGCTCGTCGACGATCTCCTCATCGACACCTGCCTGGTCAACGGGCCGGCATTCACCGTCGAGCTCGCCGGCGATCTGCTGCGCTTCACGACCACCGGCAACGTCCGCAACTACGCGCTGGCGGTGGCGGCGGCCGCGGTCGGCCTCGCCGCGCTGCTGTGGTGACGGGAGGGCCGGTGAACGACCACGTCCTCAGCATCGTCCTCCTCGCCCCCGCCGCCTTCGCCATCCTCCTGCTGCCGATTCCGCGCCAATGGCGCAGGATGCACCGGGTCCTCACGATCATCGCGTCGTCGCTGATGTTCGCCTTCTCGCTGCGCCTCTGGTTCGGCTTCGAGCCCGACGACCCGGGCTTTCAGTTCGTCGAGCGCCTGCCCTGGATCCCGCAGCTCGGCATCAGCTATCACATCGCCGTCGACGGCATCTCCATCCTGCTGGTGCTGCTGACGACCATGCTCCTGCCGGTGGTGGTGCTGGCGGCCTGGCGCCTCAACATCGAGCACATCAAGTCGCTGCACATCTCCCTGCTGCTGCTCACCACCGGCATGATCGGCACCTTCGTCGCCCTCGATCTCTTCCTGTTCTACGTCGCCTGGGAGATCACCCTGATCCCGATGTACTTCATCATCGGCGTCTGGGGCGGGCCACGCCGCATCTACGCGGCGGTGAAGTTCTTCCTCTTCACCATGCTGGGCTCGGTGCTGATGCTGGTGGCGATCCTCTACCTGGCCTGGCACCACCACGCCGCCACCGGAGTCTGGACCTACGACTACCTCGATTTCATGACCACCGCGCCGAAGCTCGCCGTCAGCGGCGGGCTGCTGTCCCCCGGCCTCCTGGTCTTCGCGGCCTTCGCCCTCGCCTTCGCCATCAAGGTGCCGATCTTTCCCTTCCACACCTGGCTGCCCGACGCCCACGTCGAGGCCCCGAGCACCGGCTCGGTGATCCTCGCCGGCGTGCTGCTCAAGATGGGGACCTACGGCTTCATGCGCTTCAACCGCGGCCTGCTCCCCGATGCCTGGGACGTCTTCGCGCCGCTGCTGGTCGTGCTCGCGGTGATCGGCATCGTCTACGGGGCGCTGGTGGCGATGGTGCAGCCGGACGTCAAGAAGCTGGTCGCCTACTCCTCGGTCAGCCACATGGGCTTCGTGATGCTCGGCCTCGTCGGCGGCAGCCAGGCGTCCACCCAGGGTGCGGTCCTGCAGATGGTCAACCACGGCCTCTCGACCGGCGGCCTCTTCCTCCTCGTCGGCATGCTCTACCAGCGCCGGCACACGCGGATGATCGGGGACTTCGGCGGCCTCGCCCGCGAGATGCCGGTGTTCACGGGGGTCTTCGTGCTCGTCACCCTGTCGTCGATCGGACTGCCGGGGCTCAACGGCTTCGTCGGCGAGTTCCTGATCCTCGCCGGCACGTGGTCGGCCTACCCTGCCGCGGTGATCGTCGGCGGCCTCGGCGTCGTGCTCGGCGCGGTCTACATGCTGTGGATGGTGCAGCGGGTCTTCTGGGGCCCGCTCGACAACGAGGCCAACCACCTGCTGCCCGATCTCACCGTGCGCGAGCTCTTCGTAATGCTGCCGCTGCTCGTGCTCATCGTCTGGATCGGGGTCCATCCCATGACCTTCCTCTCGCCCATGGAGGCGGCGGTCCGCCTCCTGCTGGCGGGCTGAGGCGAGGCCGGAAGATGAGCGCCCCCACCTCCGCCGATCTTCTCGCCGTCGCACCGTACATCGTGCTCGCCCTGGCCTCCGGACTGCTGCTCATCGTGGAGACCTTCACCCCTCCCCTGCGCCGCTTCCTGAGCGAGCTGGCGCTGCTCGCGGTGGCCGGCGCGGCGTGGGCGCGGCTGAGCTTCGAGCTGCCGGGGCCGGTGTGGAACGGGATGCTGCAGATCGACCGCGTGGCCTCCTTCGTCGACCTCTACATTCTGGCGGCACTGTTCCTGACCGTGTGGATGGCGGGGCCCTTCCTGCGCCGCCACGGCGCCGATCACGGCGAGTTCTACTCCCTCGTACTGCTGGCGGCGGTCGGGGCGATGGTGATGGCGAGCTCGACCGACCTGCTGACCATCTTCCTCGGCCTCGAGCTGCTGTCGATTCCGTTGTACGTGCTCAACGCCTTCTTCCGGCGCTCCGAGATCAGCCTCGAGGCGGGTCTGAAGTACTTCGTCGTCGGGGCCTTCGCCTCCGCCTTCGTGGTCTACGGCATGGCCCTGCTCTACGGCGCGGCGGCCGGAACCGAGCTCGTCGCCATCGCCGAACGGGTGCTGGCGCGCGGCGCCCTCGACCCGCTGGTCGCGGTCGGGCTGGCGATGGTCGTCGGCGGGCTCGCCTTCAAGCTCGCGGTGGTGCCGGCGCACGCCTGGGCGCCCGACGTCTACCAGGGCTCGCCGACGCCGGTGACCGCCTTTCTCTCGGTCGTCCCCAAGGGCGCCGCGCTCGTCGTCCTGCTGCGGGTCGCCGACGGCATGGACCTCCTGCGCGTCTCGCCGGGCTGGGTCACCGCCGTCGCCGCCATCGCCGTCGCGTCGCAGACCCTCGGCAACGTGGTCGCGCTCGTGCAGCGCGACATCAAGCGGATGCTCGCGTACTCGGGCATCGCCCACATGGGTTACGCGCTGGTGGCGGTGCTGGTGGCGGGGCCCGAGGGCGGCGCTGCGGTGCTGGTGTATTTGGCCGCCTACACCCTGATGAACATGGGCGCCTTCGCAGCCGTCGCCCTGCTCTTCGAACGCGAGGACCGGCCGCACCTGATCTCCGACATCGAGGGCCAGGGCTACCACCGGCCTCTGGCCGCCCTCACCCTCACGACCTGCCTGTTCTCGCTCGCCGGCGTGCCGCCGCTGATCGGCTTCACGGCCAAGTTCATGGTCTTCCGCGCGGCCGTCGACAACGGCTTCGTGTGGTTGGCGGTGATCGGAGTGCTGAACTCGCTGCTATCCGCCTTCTACTATCTTCGGGTAATCTACTCCTTGTACATGAAGCCTCTGCCCGAAAGGGAGCCGGTCCTGGAGCCTTCGCTCTCGATCGCGGCAGCGGCGACCGTCGCCGCCCTCGGGGTGCTGGTCGTCGGCATCGTCCCCGGGGCTGTGATCCAGGCCGCCGCCGAAGCTGTCATGAACCTGGTGAGGTGAGACATGGGCGCCTACAAACGACACATCGACGCCGGCAGCATCTCGGAGCTGACGATTTCCCGCCTTTCGATCTACCTGCGCTGCGTCGATCAGCTGCTCGAGGCCGGGCTCGACACCGTCTCGAGCCAGGAGCTCGCCAGCCGCTTCAACCTCAACTCGGCACAGATCCGCAAGGACCTCGCCTACTTCGGCGAGTTCGGCGTCCGCGGCGTCGGCTACAACGTCCGCGAGCTGCGCCAGTACATCATCGAGATCCTTGGCCTCGACAGCGAGCGTCGGCTGGCGATCGTCGGCGCCGGCAACCTCGGTTACGCGTTGTGCCACTACTCCGGCTTCTCGAAGGGCAACTTCCTGGTGGTCGCGGTCCTCGACTCCGACCCGACCCGGATCGGCGACGCCACGCCGGCCGGTCATCTGGTGGAGGACGCCGAGCGCCTGGCCGAGATCGTCGTGCAACGCCGGGTCGAGATCGGGGTCATCACGACCCCCGCCGCGGCCGCCCAGGCCGTCTGCGACCAGATGGTCCAGGCCGGCCTGCGCGCCATCCTCAACTTCGCCCCGACCAGGGTCATGGCACCCGAGCACGTGCTCGCGAAGACCGTCGACCTCAAGGTCCACCTCGAAGAGTTGAGCTTCTTCCTGGCCCATGCCGAGAACTGATCCCATCGCTGGCGCGGCGGCGGCGGTTCCGTTACAGTGACGGCGATGGACATCCCGGCCACCATCGGCAAGTACGAGGTGATCGAGAAGATCGCCGTCGGCGGATTCGGCGTCATCTACAAGGGCTGGGACCCGTTCATCAAGCGCACCGTGGCGATCAAGATGTGCGCCACCCCCGACGACGAGGTCCGCCAGCGTTTCCAGCAGGAGGCCCAGTTCGTCGGCAACCTGGTCCACCGCAACATCACCCTGGTCTTCGACTACGGGGTGGAGGACGGCGTTCCCTTCATCGTCCAGGAGTTCCTCTCGGGCTACGATCTCGACGAGCTCGTCAAGGCCGGGGTCGTCAACGACGAAAAGACCGTCGCCTCGATCCTCATCCAGGTCTCGGAAGGGCTGGAGTTCGCCCACGAGCGCGGTATCGTCCACCGCGACATCAAGCCCTCCAACATCCGCCTGCTCGAGGACGGCACGGTCAAGATCATGGACTTCGGCATCGCGAAGTCCGTGCTCGCGGCCAGCAAGCTCACCCAGACGGGGATCGCCCTCGGCACCGCCGGCTATCTCGCCCCGGAGCAGATCCAGGGTCGTCCGATTGACGCGCGGACCGACATCTTCGCCCTCGGAGTCGTCGCCTACGAGCTCGTGACCGGCGTCCGCCCGTTCGAGAGCGCCACCCTGAGCAACGTGCTCTACAAGATCCTCAACGAGGAACCGGAGTACCCGCTGCCCTCCGCCGCGGGCGTGTCGGAGGCTCTCACGGCTGTGATCCGCCGCTGCATGGCGAAGGACCCCGCCGAGCGCTATCAGAACGCCACCGAAATTCTCGCCGACCTGCGCGGGATCGCGCTCGAATCGGCCCCCGACGCCGGCTCCACCAAGGAGCTGACCACCGGGGTGCTGCGGCGCGTCATGAAGGACATGGGCCCGGCGCGCAACGGCGAGGTCGAGGACCCCACGCGCCGCGTCGCGACGCCGCGCTCGACCTCGCCCCCTCCCTCGACCCCGCAGAGCATCCGCCTGCAGCGCACCCCGGAGACTCCGCAGCCGCAATCCGACGGCCGCAACCCCGTGCTCCTGATCTTTCTCGCGCTGCTGGTTCTGCTCGTCGGGACCGCGGCCGTGCTGTACTTCTCGAAGGACGCGCAGCAGATGGTGTTCGGGGACGCCGGCGCGCCGTGGATCCCCACTGCGACCCCGACGCCGACCGTCACGCCGACCCCGTCGAGAACCCCGACGGTCACCGCGACCCCGACCGTGACCCCCGAGCCGAGCCCGACCGCCACCCCGGCCCCGATTTCGGTGCGGCTGGTGGTCGACCCGCCCGCGACCGTCACCATCGACGGGCGCCCATTCGGCGACGGGCGCACGGCCGGAGGCAGTGTCCGCCTCCGGCCCGGGACACACACCTTCACCCTCACGGTGCCCGATTTCCCGGCCCGCACCCTGACCCGCGAGGTGCGGCCCGACACCACGGTCCTCTCGCTCACCCTCGAGATCGGGCAGCTCTCCGTCCTCGTCGACCCGACGGCACCGCCCGGCGGCATCGCCTTCCTCGACGGCGACGCCCTGGGGCCGATCCCGCTCGTCCGCTACAAGGTGCCCGCGGGCGAGCACGAGCTGATGGTGCGCTGGGAAGGCAAGGAGCCGTTCCGCTCGACCATCACCGTCCCGCGTCTGCCGAACCCCGGACTGACCCTGGTGGTGGCGCCGCCCTGATCGGAAGGTCGCGGCGCACGCAGGCCCTCGCCTCGTGGACCTGGCTCGTTTTTCGCGCTAGAGTTGGGCCATGTCAAAGCCACGCCGCAACCGCAGCCCTCTCCTGCTCCTCCTGACGCTGATCGCCCTGTCGGCGACGGCGGCCGCCCAGGAGACGACACCGAGCGAAGAGCTGGCCCTGCAGGCCTACCGGCAGGGCGAGGTCCAGCGCGCGGTCGACCTGTACACCACTGCGCTTTCCGAGACCGAGGACCCCAACCACCGCGCCCGCCTCCAGGTCCAGGTCGCGTGGAATCTGTTCTCGATCGGCCGCCTGGACGAGGTCAGGACCCACCTCCGCGCCGCCCTCCTCGAGGACCCGACGCTGACCCTGCTTTCCGATTACTACACGCCCGAGTTCCTCGAGCTCTTCGAGCAGGCCCGGCGCTCCAACTTCGAATCAGGCGGCGGCGAGGGGGTTCCCGCCCCGGATCTCGAGGCGACGCTGGCCACGGTCAACGACCGCATCTCGTCCGCGAGCGACCTCGAGGGAGCGCTGGCGGACGTCGAGCGCCTGATCCAGGCCTACCCTCGCGACGGCCGGCTGATTCCCCTCAAGGCGCAGCTGCTGACCATGCTCGGCCGCGGCGAGGAGGCCGCCGCGCTCGGCCTGCCCGGTGCGGCGGGCGCGGGCGGCGACGTCTTTCCCGAAACCTACTCGGCCACCGACCTCGTGCTGCGGGCCAACCGCCTGCTCGAGCAGGGCGACGCCACGACCGCCCTCCAGCTCACCCGGCAGGCGGTCGCCATGTCGCCCAACAATTACATGGCGCTCGAGCTCATGGCGGAGGCCGCGCAGCAGGTCGCCGACTGGAAGTCGGCGGAGTACGC
>DATIVB010000261.1:0-4105 GCA_035466375.1 Chondromyces sp. | reverse complement strand
CCAACAAACAGTTTCTTCGCCATTTCTTCTCTTCCCATTCCCTTGAGCGGCGCCGTCTCGCGGCGTGCTCCCGTCGCAACCCGAGGTGGACCGTGCGTCCACCGAAGCAGAGACCGGCCACGCCGGCCGGTCACAGACAGGCCATCATAGCAATATCTTGTCTCAATGCAAGTTTTTTGGACTCCGAACCCGACGAATTCAGGCCCAAAATCGCCGCAGCCGGGCGAGCCTGCCGCAGGACCTCGGCCGCCACGGCTGTGAGCGTCGAGTTCCGAGCTCCGATGTCATGCCTCATACCACGTCGTCCCACCCCCGCCGCACCGCTTCCTCGGCGATCCAGGCGTTGCCGGCCCGCGTCCAGCCGTGCTCGATGCTCCACAGGTCGAGCTCACGCTGCAGGTGGTTGAAGGCACGGCCCGCGTCCTCCGGCCACTGCGAACGGTCCGCAGGCAGGACGCTCAGGGTCGGCGGGGCGGATCTCGTTGCGCGTTCCAGATTCGCTTCCATGGCCGTCTCCGTTTCTCCCGGGACGTGGACGGGGCCCCGGAATCACAATATGGTATAAACGAGGCATAAAGTCAAGGGACAGGACCAGGATCGTGCCATGCCAGCTGGAATCGCCGTACCATTCTGCTGGCCGGATGGCAGGGAGGCCGAGCACCACGTGCCGACGCGGGGTCTGGAGGCGGCATGAAGAGGAAGGCCAGCACGGTGTATTCGACGGGGTTGGGCCGGGTGTGTCCGAAGTGCGGCTGGCCCCAGGCGCGGTGCAGCTGTGCTTCAGCTCTCGAGGAGCCGGTGCCTGAGCGGCCGACCGCACGGCTGCGGCTCGAGCGGGCCGGCCGCAAGGGCAAGACGGTGACCGTGGTCGAGGGGCTGCCGCGCAACGCGGCTTTCGTCAAGGCGCTCGCGACCGAGCTCAAGCGCTGCTGCGGCAGCGGCGGCACGGCGGGGGAGAGCCACGTCGAGATCCAGGGCGACCACCTCGAGGCCCTGCGGACCCTGCTGCGCGCGAAGGGCTTTGTCGTCAAAGGCTGAGGGGCGGCCGGGTCAGCGCACGAAGCGGCCTTCGCGGTACTCGCGGAAGGCCGTCGCGAGCTCCTCGTCGGTATTCATGACGATCGGGCCGCTCCAGGCGACAGGTTCTCCGAGCGGACGGCCCGACACCAGGAGGAGGCGAAACGCCTTGCGACCGGCCGCCGCCGTCACCGACCCGCCGGCGCCGAACAGCGCGAGCTCGCCGCGGCGCAGCTCGTGGGCGGCGTTGGCGCCCACCCTGCCGGCGCCCTCGACGGCGTAGGCGAAGACGGTGTGGCCGACCGGCGTCGGGTGCTCGAGGTCGGCCCCCGGCTCGAGCGTGATGTCGAGGTACTGGGGATCGATGGCCGCGTCCTGCACCGGACCGCGGACCCCGGCCACCTCGCCGGCGATGACTCTGATGCCGAGGCCCGCGTGGGGCGACACCAGCGGGATCTCTTCTGCCCCGATTTCGCGGTAGCGCGGCTCGCTCATCTTCGACGCCGCCGGCAGGTTGACCCACAGCTGCAACCCGCGCAGCGGGCCCTCGGTCCGCTGCGGCATCTCCTGGTGGACGATACCGCGGCCGGCCGTCATCCACTGCACGTCGCCGGGACCGATGAGGCCGCGGTTGCCGAGGCTGTCGCCGTGCTCGACCGAGCCCGCCAGCATGTACGTGACGGTCTCCATGCCGCGGTGGGGGTGCCACGGGAAGCCGGGCAGGTAGTCCTCGGGCGTGGCGGAGCCGAAGTCATCGAGCAGCAGAAACGGGTCGAAGCGGGGGACTTCGGCATGGCCGAAGACCCGCTGCAGCCTCACTCCGGCGCCCTCGATGGTGGGTGTGCCGCTGAGTAGCATCGCCACTGGCCGCTGATGAGGCATGATGGTGCGCCCTCCCTGAACCGGGAAACAGAATGCTCAGCGCCGGCGTTCCAGTCTGTGATCCGGGACCGGCGGTCGCGGGGCGGGCTCGGGCGCCGGCCAGTGCCGCGCTATCCTTTCATCGGATTGAAACACGGCAGCTCCCCCCACGGCAGCCACGAGAGGGTGGCATCGGTCCGCAACCCGGAGCTGCAGGCGATCTTCGGCGTCACCCTGATGGCGGTGCTCGGCGTCTCGTCGATCGCACCGGCCCTGCCCAGGATCGCCGAGGCGCTCGAGGTCAGCGCGGGCCAGGTCGCGCTGCTGATCACCGCCTTCACCTTCCCCGGCGTCATCCTCACAACCTTCGCCGGCATCCTCGCCGACAGGTACGGCCGGCTCCGGATCCTGGTGCCCGGGCTGATCCTGTTCGCGGTCGCCGGCGTGGCCTGCACCTTCGCCACCAGCCTGCCGATGCTGATCGCCCTGCGCGTCCTGCAGGGCATCGGCGCGTCGCCCATCGGCTCCATTAACGTCACCCTGATCGGCGACCTCTTCACCGACCGGCAGCGGACCGAGGCCATGGGTCTCAACGCCAGCCTCCTGTCCATCGGTACGGCAGCTTACCCGGCGCTCGGCGGCCTGCTGGCAGTGATCGCCTGGTCGGCGCCCTTCGCACTCGCGGTACTCGCGATCCCGGTGGCGGTGCTGGTCCTGCGCCGCCTGCACATGGCGCCGCGAGGCCACCGGACCGGGCTCGGCGAGTACTTCGGGGGCATCTGGCAGGTCGTCCGCCGGCCCGAGGTGCTGGTGCTGTTCTTCGCCAGCACCGCCATCTTCATCCTGCTCTACGGCGCCTACGTCACCTTCCTGCCGTTTCTGATGGCGCAGAGGTTCGGCTCGTCGTCGGCCGAGATCGGCCTCCTGATGGCGGGGCTCTCCCTCGCCACCGCCGTCACCTCGGCCAACCTCGGGCGCCTGTCGGCGCTCCTGAGCGAGCGGCGGCTCATGACTCTCGGCTTCATCGTCTTTGCGGCCGGTCTCGCCGCCGTGCCCCTGTCGTCGAGTGTGTGGGGGCTGGCGCTGCCCGCGGTGCTCCTCGGTTTCGCCTTCGCGACCACGATTCCGGTTGTCCAGGTGTTGCTGGCGGGCTTCGCGCCCACCGAGCGTCGCGGCGCGGTGATGTCGCTCAACGGCACCGTGCTCCGCCTCGGGCAGACCCTCGGGCCGCCCATCATGGCCGGCGTGCACCGACTCGGCGGCATCGACGCCGTCTTCGAGGCGGGTGCCGTCTTCGCGCTGCTCCTCGCGGCCCTGATGGCCGTCGCCGTGCGCCGCTGAGCGGCCCTGGGTCGGAGCGGGCGGAACGTTCCTACGTTCCAATGTTCGGCTCATCCGGGAAATATGGGATGGCAACGGCTCGAACTCAGAATTAGGAATTAGGAATTTGGAATGAGGAATGCCGCCCGCCCGCCCATTTCGGATTTCGGATTTCGGATTTCGGATTTCCGCCCACCCACCCGCTGAGCATGTGGCGGTGCACGTCCACGGGGTCAACAGCTTCCGAGGCAGTGGCAGTGGCAGCTGCAGTGCCCGGGGACAGTGGCAGCGCCGGTGGACAGCGCCAGTGTCCAAGCGGGCGCGCGAGCACAGCCCTTGACTCCGGCTGCCCCACCGGCTATCCCCGGACGTGAACGACCCGGAGGTGGCCATGCCGCGGTCGCGCCGCCTCCTCGCTGCCCCGGTCGCTGGCCCGGACGCGGCCCTCTGACACTGAAACTGACACAGAGACTGCCGCTGTCATCTGACGCTGTCACTGAACCTGAAAACGGACACCGAGGCGGAGACGGGCTCGGGTCGTATCCGATGCCTCCATTCCCATGCAGTCCCGGTTGAGCCGAACGTTCAACGTTGCAACGTTCAAACGTTCGAACGACGGGATTCCCGCCCATCCCTCAGGTGCGCAGGTACGACGCCCCGTTGACGTCGATGATGGCTCCGGTCGAGAACTCGGCGCCGTCTGATGCCAGGAAGAGCACGGCGTAGGCGACCTCGTCGGGTGTCGCGACCCGGTTGAGGGGGCTCTGGGCGCGCACCGCGTCGCCCTGCGGCGTGTCGAGGATCCGCGCCGCGAGTTCGGTCTCGACGAAGCCGGGGGCGACCACGCCGACGAAGATCCGGTGTGGGGCCAGGCGTTGGGCCAGCGACTGGCTCATGGCGTTGAGCC
>DATIVB010000260.1:0-2556 GCA_035466375.1 Chondromyces sp. | reverse complement strand
AGAACGGGGCGGTCCGTCAGCCGGGATCGAGGGGGAGGAACTCATGAGCGAGCAGCACGTCAAGGTCCTGATCATCGGCTCCGGGCCGGCCGGCCTCACCGCCGCCATCTACGCCGCGCGCGCGGGCCTCGAGCCCTTGGTGATCGAGGGCATGCAGCCCGGCGGTCAGCTGACGATCACGACCGAGGTCGAGAACTACCCCGGCTTCCCGGACGGCATCATGGGCCCCGAGCTCATGCAGGTGACGAAGGCCCAGGCCGAGCGCTTCGGCACCCGCTTCATCTTCGACCAGATCGAGGAGGTGGTGCTCGACGCGCGCCCGTTCACGGCGCGCACCGAGGGCCACGGCGAGTTCACCGCCGACGCGCTCATCATCGCCACCGGCGCGTCCGCCAAGCTCCTGGGCCTGCCCTCGGAGACCGAGCTCATGGGCTACGGCGTGTCGGCCTGCGCCACCTGCGACGGCTTCTTCTTCCGCGACAAGGAGCTGGTGGTGGTCGGCGGCGGCGACACCGCGATGGAGGAGGCGACCTTCCTGACCAAGTTCGCCACCAAGGTCACCGTCATCCACCGCCGCGAGGAGCTGCGGGCGTCGAAGATCATGCAGGAGCGCGCCTTCGCCAACGACAAAATCCACTTCGAGTGGAACGCGGTGGTGACCGAGATTTTCGGTACCCGCGACGGCGGCATCACCGGCGTGCGCCTCGAGGATACCCGCACCGGCGAGCTCCGCGACTACCCCGCGGGCGGGGTCTTCATCGCCATCGGCCACCAGCCCAACACCGCGATCTTCGCCGGCAAGCTCGAGATGGACGACGTGGGCTACATCCGCACGGTGCCGGGCACCGCGCGCACCTCGACGGAGGGCGTGTGGGCGTGCGGGGACGCCCAGGACGCGGTCTACCGCCAGGCGGTGACGGCGGCGGGAACCGGCTGCATGGCCGCCATCGAGGCCGAGCGCTGGCTCGCGGCGCAGGGAATCGACTGACCGCGGAGGGAATCCGCGCCGCCCCCGGCTGCGTTATCATGGAGCGTTCACGGCCGCTCCGTGAACGTCTGGAGGAACGATGATCTCATTTTCAACCAAGGCCGTTCAGAAGGTGCAGGAGTTCGCGGAACAGATGCCCGAGGCCGAAGGCAAGGACCTCCGCATCTTCATCCAGGGCGTCGGCTGCTCCGGCTTCGCCTACGGCTTCACATTCGACGAGCAACGCGACGGCGACACGGTGGTCGAGGACGGCGGCCTCAAGGTCCTCGTCGACCCCAACTCGGCGCCCCACCTCGCGGGCTCGACGGTGGACTTCGTCGAGGACGAGCGCGGCTCCGGCTTCATGGTCGACAACCCCAACTCGCCGGCGCCGCAGGGCGACTGCGGGTCGGGCGGCTGCTCCAGCTGCGGCTGAGGCCCCGGTGAACGAAGCCGCGAGGCTCCTGGAGGTCGTCCGCCTGGGCCATCCGGCCCTGCGGGCGGTCGCCGAGCCGGTCCCGGAGGCGTGGTTTTCGAGCGGCCGCCTGGCCGAGCTCGGCCGCGACCTGGTGCGCACCATGCTCGAGGAGCACGGTGTCGGCCTCGCGGCGCCGCAGGTCGCGGAGGGCCTGCGCCTCTTCGCCTACTGGGTGCCGGCGAGCGACGACGAGGCCGGGGTCGAGCCGGTGGTCCTCGTCAACCCGGAGATCCGGCCGGTCGGCGACGAGGCCGAGGAGGGCTGGGAGGGCTGCCTGTCGATCCCCGGGCTGCGTGGGCTGGTGCCGCGCTACCGCCGCATCAAGGTCAAGGCCCGGAGCATCGAGGGCGAGCCCGTCTCGCTGACCGCCGACTCGTTCCACGCGCGGGTGATCCAGCACGAGTACGACCACCTCGACGGGATCGTGTTCCTCGACCGCATGCGCTCGACCGAGTCCCTGGCCTTCGAGCCGGAGTGGGAGCGGTACGTGCTCGACGCCGCGGACGCGGAAGGCTGAGCCGGAAGCCGCATGGGGGCCGGGGGTCCGGGGGCCGCAGCGACGCCGGACGACCGCGGTCACAGGTCCCACCCCGGAATCCCGCTCCTCATCACCCTTGCCGCGCTCGCAGCGGGCGCCGTCATCGGCAGCTTCCAGATCGCCAACACCTCGATCGGCTGGCACCTCGCGAGCGGCCGCTGGGTCCTCTCGGAGCGCGCCATCCCCCGCGCCGATCCCTTTTCCCTGACCGCCGCCGGGACGCCGTGGCTCGACCACGAGTGGCTTTTCCAGGTCGTCGCCGCGCTCGCCGACGGCCTCGGCGGGGCGGAGGCGTTAGTCGTCCTGCGCGCGCTCGCGGTGGCGGCGCTCGCCGGCCTGCTGCTCCTGATCGCCGTCCGTTCCGGGCTCTCACCGCCCGCGGCGCTGCTGCTGGCGTTGCTCTGTGTCGCCGCCGCTCGGCCGCGCTTCTTCGTCCGGCCCGAGCTCGTGACCCTGCTCGTGGTCCCCGCCTGCGTGTGGCTCTTTCTGAGCCGCCACGAGCGGCGGCCGCTCGTCTGGCTGGGCGGGATCGCGGCGCTGATGGTGCTCGGCGCCAACGCCCACGGCGGGGTG
>DATIVB010000259.1:0-6991 GCA_035466375.1 Chondromyces sp. | reverse complement strand
GTTTGCTGCCATCGACAGCCGCGATGTGGATGGTTTCATGGGATGGCTGACCGACGACTGCTGCTTCGTCTACGGAAGCGGGGAGCCAGTCCGCGGCGCCGCCGCCGTGCGCGCCACGGTGGAGGGCTTTCTGGGCGCCTTTGCCGCGGTCGAGCACCGGGTGCACTCGACGTGGGAGGTCGGAGGCGCCGCGATCACGGAGGGGAGGGTCACCTACACCGGCGCCGACGGCCGTTCGACGACGCTGCCCTTCTGCAACGTCCTCCACCTCGCGGACGACGGACGGGTGCGCGACTATCGCATCTACATCGATCCGACGCCGCTCGGCTGATTCGATCTTCTGCAACCCGTTCGCGAGCGACGCGGCAGGACGGGTTTTGAACGACGGTCGTAATTTTACAGATATGTACCTGGCACCGGGACCGGGATGTACCTGGCACCGGGACCGGGAGTGAGTTGCCGGATTTTGAACAACGGGCACAATTATACAAATATGTACCTGGCACCGCGGGTCAGTAGTCGAGCCTGAAGAGGCCGTCTGTCCAGGGGATGAGGTCGCTGGAGCGGTCGCGTCCGTCGCGTTCGTCGCGTGCGCGGACGGCGGCCATCTCGGCCGAGCGGTCGACCGTGGCGAGCAGATGCCCGCTCTCGAACGTCAGCTCGAGGACGGTGCGGTAGCGACAGGCGGGGTGGAGGCGGAGCTCGGCGGACAGGTCATCGATGAAGCCGTCGCCGAGCAGGAGGCCGCCGGTGAAGCGGATGGGGAAGGCGAGGCCGTCGGCGTCGACGAAGGGGTGCCCATCGTCGAGGCCCAACTTATCGCCGAAGAGGCGTTCGAGCCGGGCGCGGTTGCGCTTCCAGTGGACGGGTTCCGACCACATCCGGAGCGCGGCCAGGAAAAGGCGCTCGCTGACGACCTCGTACACGCAGACGCTGCCGCGCCAGCAGCCGGTGTCGGGCGCGACGGTCTCGATACCGTGCCGTGCGGCATCGAAGAGACCCTCGCCGCGGACGCCGCAGAGCGCGTACTGCCGGCCGTCGACCAGAACTGAATCAGGGACCTGTGCGGTCATGGTGTTTTCCTTCGCAGGCTGCTCGGCTGCCGCCCCTCACCGGCACACCCAGCATAGCACTTTGCTATTTATGACGTACAGAAAATTTTATAGGTTAAATACAGCCATGAACCCGGCCGCCATCTCCGGCTGGCCGAGGCCGGCGGCCGACGGCCTCGGCCTGCCGCGGCTACGACACGAAGAGCTTGGTGGTGGCGAAGCTCGGGTCGCAGGTCAGGTTGACGCCGAGGCGGCGCAGGCCGCGCTCGTCGCCGGGCGTCGGCAGGTGGGTGAGGTGGAGCTCGCAGCCGGCGAGCTTGGGCAGCTGCAGCATGGCCTGGTGGGCGGTGGGGTTGGTGGTGGAGCTGATGGAGAGCGCGATCAGGGTCTCCTCGAGGTTGAGGCTGATGGAGCTGCGGCCGAGAAGGCTCTTGCGCAGGGTGCCGATGGACTCGATGACCACCGGACTGATCAGGTCGAGGTGCTTGGGGACTCCCGCCAGCACCTTGATGGCGTTGAGCACCAGGGCCGAGGCGGCGTGCATGAGCGGGCTGTTGCGGCCCACCACGATCTCGCCGTCCGGGAGCTCGACCGCGGCGCCGCTGAAGACGCCGCGGTGGCCCTTGTCGGCCTTCTCCTCGGCGACGCGGGCGGCCGAGCGGGCCGGCCGGACCACCGGGCGGTCGTCGGGCTTGAGCTCGAACTCCTCCATCAGGGCCTCGATACGCCGCACGGCGTCTCCGTTCTCCAGGCCGAGGACCTCGTCGCAGGCGTAGCGGAAGAAGCGGCGGATGATCTCGCGCTTGCCGGCGGCGCAGGCGGCGCCGTCGTCGGTGATGGCGAAACCGGCGCGGTTCACCCCCATGTCGGTCGGCGACTGGTAGATCGACTCGCCGGTGATCTTCTCGAGGATGCGCTTGAGCAGCGGGAAGGCCTCGATGTCGCGGTTGTAGTTGACCGAGCGCAGATCGTAGGCCTCGAGGTGGAAGGGGTCGATCATGTTGGCGTCGCGCAACTCCGCGGTGGCGGCCTCGTAGGCGGCGTTGACCGGGTGGCGCAGCGGCAGGTTCCAGATCGGGAAGGTCTCGAACTTGGCGTAGCCGGCGCGCACCCCGCGCCGGTGCTCGTGGTAGACCTGCGACAGGCAGGTGGCCATCTTACCGCTGTTGGGGCCCGGCGCGTTGACGACCACCAGCGGGGCATCGGTCTCGATGTAGGGGTTGGCGCCGAAGCCCTCGTCGCTGACGATCCTCGAGATGTCGGTCGGGTAGCCGGGGATCGGGCGGTGGATGTAGACGGTGATCCCGCGGTGCTCGAGCTTGTGGGCGAATACCTCGGCGGCGGGCTGGTCCTCGTAGCGCGTGATCACCACCGCCCGCACGTCGAGGCCGCGCTCGCGAAGGTCGTCGATCAGCTTGAAGGTGTCGGCGTCGTAAGTGATCCCGAAGTCGGCCCGCACCTTACGGCGGTCGATGTCGCCGGCGTAGACGCAGAGGATGATCTCGGTCTGGCTCGCGAGCTGCTGCAGCAGGCGCATCTTGACGTTGGGGTCGAAGCCCGGCAGGACCCGCGCCGCGTGGTAGTCGAAGAGCAGCTTGCCGCCGAACTCGAGGTGCAGCTTGCCGCCCACTTTCCGCATCCGTTCGAGGATCGCCTCGCTCTGCTCGGCGAGGTAGCGCTCGTTGTCGAAGGCGACGACGCCGTTCATTGCAGCCCCCATGAATCTCCCCTGCCGATCCGGATCCTCCGCGAACGATCGAGAGGATAGCAGGGTCTTCTCAGATCGAGGCGGGTCCGTCAGGCATCGCGCCGCGCCTCCTCGAAGCCGCCGAGCAGGCGGCGGACGCACTCGCCCAGGACCTCGAGGTTGTAGCCGCCCTCCTGGCAGAACAGCAACGGGCCGGGAATCCGCGCGAGCCGGCGCCCGATCTCGGTGTAGACCGCGGTGGTGAGGGCGAGACCGCCGATCGGGTCGTCGGCGTGGGTGTCGAAGCCCGCTCCGACGATCACGAAGGTCGGCTTGAACCTCCGGATGGCGCGCAGGGCGCGCTCGAGGGCATCGAGGAAGGCGTCGTCCCCGGACCCCAGCGCCAGCGGCAAATTGAGGTTGGTGCCCACCGCCTGCCCGACGCCTTTCTCGGAGGCGTAGCCCCAGAAGTAGGGGTACTCGCGGCGCGGGTCGCCGTGGATCGAGCACGTGAAGACGTCGCGCCGCTCGTCGAAGAACTCCTGGGTGCCGTTGCCGTGGTGGTAGTCGATGTCGAGGATCGCCACCGTCCCGTGCGGCGCCAGGAGCTCGGCGGCGGCGGCGGCGTTGTTGAAGTAGCAGTAGCCGCCGAAGACCCTCGGCCCCGCGTGGTGGCCCGACGGCCGGCACAGGGCGTAGACCTCCCGGCAGCGCCCTTCGAGCAGCAGCGTGGCGCCGGTCATGGCCGCCTCGGCCGAGCCCCTCGCGACCTCGTAGGTGCGGCCCATGATCGGGGTGACGGCGTCGGTGCACCAGACGCCGCCCCACAGCGGGTGGACCTTGCGCGCGATCCGCGCCCCCTCTCCGGGAAACAGGTCCGGGTAGATCTCGGTGCCGGTCTCACGCGCCGCGCGGGATGTCTTCTTGATGAAGTCGTGGTAGGGGTGGATCCGCGCCAGGTGCGACTCCGGGAAGCGCTTTGCCTTGGTAAATCGGAACCCGCCGTCGGACGCGAGCGCGTCCTTGATGACCTCGACGCGCCGCGGCGTGTCCATGGTCTCGTAGGTCTCCGGACCGAGCGTGTACTTCCAGCTCGGGTTGTGGAGGCTGAAGTTCGTCTTTTCAACGACCAACATGGATGGTCCTCCCCGTGGTCAGCAGCTCGAGCACCTTCTCCTGCGGGATCGCCGGCGCGTGGCGGCCGGCGCGGCCGGTCATGCCGACGGAGCAGAACATGGCGTTGAGGATCGCCTCCTCGGTGGCCTCGATGGCGGCCTCGTAGAGCGGGTTGATGTGCTCGTCGGCCACGAAGCGCAGCGAGCTGAACGGGCTCGTCCGGTCGGCCGAGCGCGGCACGCGGTTGGCGGTGGAGAAGCTGACCACGATCTCGCCGCTGGTGGAGGCGGCGTGCGACCCAGCTCGCCCGAGGCCGAGCGCGGCCCGTTTGGCGATGCGGCCGAGCTGACTCGCCAGCAGCGGGACGTCGGTGGCGACGACGACGATGATCGAGCCGTAGCTCGTGGTACGTCGGGCGCCGGGGTCGAAGAGAGGGTCGAGGTCGCGCCCCACCACGCGGCCATCGATGGTCAGGTTGCACATCCGTCCGAAGTTGGACAGCACCAGGACGCCGAGGGTGAAGATGCGGCGGTCGATCTCGAGGCAGCGCGACGAGGTTCCGATACCGCCGGCGAAGTCGAAGCTGACCATGCCCGTGCCTGCGCCCACCGAGCCCTGCGCCACCGGGCCGCCCTGGGCGGCGCCGATCGCCTCCTGCGCGTCCCGCCCGGTGGCGACGCCGACCCTGGTGTCGTTGAGGAACGAGTCGTCGGTCTCTCCGACCAGCGGCAGCACCACGTCCTCGTGGGTGCCGATCTCGGGGTGCCGGGCCACCATGTGCGAGACCACGCCGTTGTGCACCCTGCCCACCGACAGCGAGTTGGTCAGCAGGATCGGCGTCTCGACGTAGCCCCACTCGAGGGCCTGGGTCAACCCCGCCATCTCGCCGACGCCATTGAGCACGAAGCCGCTGGCCACGACCCGGCGGCGGAACGGGTCGCCGCTGCCGGGGAGGATGGCCGTGACGCCGGTGCGGACGCGCGTCGTCTCGGAGGAGCCGGGCACCGGCACCCCGTCATCGATGTGGGTGACGTGACCGACCCGGACCCCCTTGACGTCGGTGATGGCGTTGTTCAGGCCCGGCAGCAGCCGTCCCACCGTGATCCCGAGCTCGCGCGCGGTCGGCCGCGAGGTGTCGCCGGGCTTCGATCTGCGGGGGGGGCGCAGCGCCAGGTTGTAGCGCCGCGCGGCCGAGCGCACCACCAGCCGCAGCACTTCGCGGTACTCGAGGCCGCGGGCACGGCCGGCGAGCATCAGCGACGCGGCCGGGTGCAGGCTCGGCAGCGGGTTGAGCTCGATGAAGTACGGCGTGCCGTCGTCGTGGAGGCGGATATCGACGCGGCCGAGGTCGGGGCAGTGCATGACGTCGAAGACGCGCCGCGCCATGTCGATCACCGCGTCCCGCTGTTCGGCCGGCAGCTCCGGCGGGCACGCCACCCCGACCGCGCGGGCGCGCTCGCCTCCCTGCTTCATGTCGTAGTCGTAGACGTTGTAGCGGCCGCCGACGGCCTCGAGGTCGAAGGTGTGCTCGACGATCTCCAGGATCCTGCCGGGGAAGTGCTCGAGGATGGGGACCGAGAGCTCGCGCCCCGAGATGAACTCTTCGACCACCAGGCCGGCCGGATAGTGCTCGAGAAGCCGGTCGATGCGCTCGAGGCAGGAGGGTCGGTCCTCCACCACCGAGTCCTGGGTGACTCCCTTGCTCGAGCCCTCGGCGTTGGGCTTGATGATCAGCGGAAAGCACAGATCGCCGGGGAGCTCGCGGTTCGCGGGCGTGACGAGGGCCCCGTTCGGCACCCGGATGCCGCGCGCGGCGACCACCGTCTTGGCGAGGTGCTTGTCCAGGTTCATGTGCAGCAGCGACGGGTTGCCGCCGGTGTAGGGGATCCGCAGCTGCTCGTAGAGACCCGGGTAGAAGGCCTCGCGCGAGCTGCCGATGGTGCCCTCGGCGACGTTGAAGATGAGCTCCGGGGCGCTGTCCAGCAGCCGCTCCACGACGTCGTCCGGCTGCCCGGAAACCTCGACCGGGGTCACCTGGTGGCGCAGCTCGCGCAGTGCGCCGGTGATGCGGTCGACGTCCTCCCGGGTGAGCAGCTCGGCGGTCGACTCCGAGGTGTCGGTTCGCAGGTTGTACGCCACGGTGATTCGCACATGCCCTCCTCGTTGCCCCGTGGCGTGCAGTCCTCGGGCCGGGTGAGGCACACCGGCCAACGGTGTCCGCTGCAGCTTCCGCCACGTCGGGATGTCGGGTCGAGTATAGAGGAGCGGCCCCCGAGCGCGGCCCCGCGGGTCATGGACATTGACGGCACCTGTAGGATGTCGGCAGGGAGAGCGGACCCATGAAGTGGACCGAGCACGACCTCGAAGACCTCGCCGTCGCGGTGGAGCTGCTGGAGAACCCGAGCTTCGTCGCCAGGCTCTCCGACCTCGTCGGGACGCCGGTGGAGTTCGTCCTCGACCGGCTGCCGCGCGGCGCCGGCGGCGCCATCACCGGCGCGGTCCACAAGTCACTTCGCGCCGCGCTCGCCGCCGCGGTGATGACCCTTGATCGCTCCGGACGAGGCCGCCCGCAGTCGAAGCGCCACAAGGTGGCGGCCGGCGTCGCGGGCGGGATCGGCGGCGCTTTCGGCCTCGCCGCCCTCACCCTCGAGCTGCCGGTCACCACCACCATCATCCTGCGCTCGATCGCCGACATCGCGCGCAGCGAGGGTGAGGACCTGTCGCACCCGGAGTCGCGGCTCGCCTGCCTCGAGGTCTTCGCCATGGGCGGCGCGGCGGACGGGGACGACGCCGCCGAGTCCGGCTACTTCGCGGTGCGGGCGGCGCTGGCGCGGGCGGTCAGCGAAGCCGCCAAGTACGTGGCGGAGCGATCGGTGGTCGAGGAGGGTGCGCCCGTCATCGCGCGCCTGCTGGCCAAGATCGCCGCCCGCTTCAACGCCGTGGTCGGCGAGAAGATCATGGCCCAGGGCGTGCCGCTGATCGGCGCCCTCGGCGGCGCCACCATCAACCTGCTCTTCATCGACCACTTCCAGGACATGGCCCGCGGCCACTTCACCGTCCGCCGCCTCGAGCGCGTCTACGGCGACGCCGCCGTGGCCGCGAAGTACCGCGAGATCCTGCGCCTGCGGGCCTGAGC
>DATIVB010000258.1:0-2089 GCA_035466375.1 Chondromyces sp. | reverse complement strand
CGCCGCGGGTCGAGACGATGTAGACGTCGGTGTTGCCGTCGTACTGGGCGTCGAAGGCGATCCACTCGCCGTCGGGGGAGAACACCGGGTTCGACTCCACACCTTCGTCGGAGGTGAGGCGCCGCGGGTGGCGTCCGTCGGCCTCTGCCACCCACAGGTCGTTGGCGTAGACAAAGGCGAGGTGGCCGCCGCCGATGGCGGGCTGGCTGAGAAACCTGGTGTCGGCGGTGTCGATGGCCGATGCGCCGGGCGACGCCAGACAGACTGCCGCGGCGAAGCCCAGGGCGAGACGGAAGGTCTTCATGATTCCTCCTGAAGTGGTGCTGCTGCGGAGGCATCCGCCTCCCGCGCATGGTCGAGGATTCTACTTCCGCTCTCCCGCGATGTCATGGACGGGTGTGCCGCGGTGCCGCGCGGCCCTCCCGATTTCACTTCCGCTCCGGGATGCCGCACAATGCCCGCGAGAGATCGGGAGGGCCCAGGTGATGACATTCTTCGACGTGTTCGTGCTGCGGATCGCGGCGGCGGTCGGCGCCTTCTTCTTCGCGGCCTGTCTGCTGTCCTCGTGCGCCGCGCCGGTGCAGTACGACGTCGTGCTCAGAAACGGGACCATCTACGACGGCAGCGGGTCGGAACCCTTCGCCGGCGACGTCGCGATCAACGGCGATGTGATCGTCGCGATCGGCGACCTGGGGCGGGCGACGGGGCGGTTGGAGCTCGACGTCGAAGGCCTCGCGGTGGCGCCGGGCTTCATCAACATGATGTGCTGGGCCAACGAGAGCCTGATCGAGGACGGCCGGTCGCAGAGCGACATCCGCCAGGGCGTGACCCTGGAGGTGCTGGGGGAGGGCGACTCCATGGGCCCCCTCAACCAGGCCATGAAGGACGAGATGGTGCGGCGCCAGGGCGACATCACGTACGAGGTGGAGTGGACGACCCTCGACGAGTACCTGCGGTACCTCGAGGAGCGCGGCGTCTCGCCCAACGTGGCGTCGTTCATCGGCTCCGCCACGCCGCGCGAGTACGTGATCGGCCACGAGGACCGGCGGCCGACCGCGGACGAGCTCGAGCAGATGCGGGCTATCGTCCGCACCGCCATGGAGGAGGGCGCCCTGGGCGTCGCCTCCGCGCTTATCTACCCACCGGGCAGTTTCGCCGAGACCGACGAGCTGGTGGCCCTGGCCGAGGTGGCGGGCGAGTACGACGGCATGTACATCTCGCACGTGCGCGGTGAGGGCGCCCACCTGCTGGAGGCCGTCGGCGAGCTGCTGACCATCGCCCGCGAGGCCGGGGTCCGGGCCGAGATCTACCACCTCAAGGCTTCGGGCCGGGACAACTGGCCGCTCTTCGACGACGCGGTGGCGATGGTGGAGGCCGCCCGCGCGGAGGGCCTCGAGATCACGGCCGACGTCTACCCCTACGCCGCCAGCTCGACCGGGCTCAACGCCAGCATGCCGCCGTGGGTGCAGGAGGGCGGGTTCGAAGCCTCCCTCGAGCGACTCGCCGACCCGGCCATCCGCGAGCGGATCGCGCGCGAGATGCTCGAACCCTCGGACGACTGGGAGAACGGCTATCTCGGGGCGGGCTCGCCCGACAACATCCTGCTCGTCGGCTTCAGGTCCGAAGAGCTCAAGCCCCTCACCGGCAAGACCCTGGCCGAGGTGGCCGCGATGCGCGGGACCGATCCGAGATTCACCGCCATGGACCTCATTGTCGAGGACCGGTCGCGGATCGGGACCGTCTACTTCAGCCAGTCGGAGGACGTGCTGCGCCGCGCCATCGCGCTGCCGTGGGTGAGCTTCTGCTCCGACGCCGCATCGCTCGCGCCGGAAGGCGTCTTCCTGAAGAGGAACCCCCACCCCCGGGCCTACGGCGCCTTCGCCAGGGTGCTGGGCAAGTTCGTGCGCGACGAGCAGCTCCTGCCCCTCGAGGAGGCGATCCGCAAGCTCGCGGCGCTGCCCGCCGCCAACCTGAGGATCGACCGCCGAGGGCTGCTGCGCGAGCAGTACTTCGCCGACGTGGTCGTGTTCGACCCGGCGACGATCCAGGACCACGCGACCTTCGCCGAGCCGCACCAGTACGCCACCGG
>DATIVB010000257.1:0-11039 GCA_035466375.1 Chondromyces sp. | reverse complement strand
GCGCACAGGCTCCACAACCCGAGCCGCTCGGACGAGTGGAACCGCGAGGTCTTCGACAAGTGCAACAACCCGCACGGCCACGGGCACAACTACACCATCGAGGCGGCGGTGCGGGGTGAGGTCGACCCCGACAGCGGCTATCTGATCGACATGAAGGATCTCAAGGCGGTGCTCAATCGCGTGGTGGTGGACGACGTCGACCACCGCCACCTCAACCTCGAGGTGCCGTGGCTCGAGGGCGTCAACCCGACCGCCGAGAACCTGGCGCGGCTCTTCTACGAGCGCGTCGCGCCCGAGCTGCCGCCGGGTGTCGAGCTCGCCGCCCTCACCGTGCACGAGACCGAGCGCAACAGCGCGACCTACACCGCGTGAGTTTTGAGTTTTGAGTGTTGAGTGTTGAGTTTTGAGTTCCCGGCCCTCCCCCCGGTGACGTGGGCGGGCGGGGGATAACTCAAAACTAAAAACTCAAAACTCAAAACTATGAGATGGAGCTTCCGTCGGCAGCGTACTCCTTGAGCACCGGCTCGAGGGCGGTCCAGAACTCTCCGTCCGCCACAACCAGCGTTCCCAGGTAGACCAGGGCGTCGTGGCCCTGCGACGCCGCGAGCTCGCGGCCGGCCTGCTCCACCTTGGCCGCGTCGGGCCCCTCGAAGTCCTCGGGCAGGTCGAGGGCACCGTCCTCGTGCGGCAGCCCGACGGCGTCGAGAAAGCCCACCATCAGCGGCCGCCGCCCGCCCATGTGGAGATGGAAGAGGTACTGGAAGAGCACCGTCTCCGGCAGCTCGTCGGCGAGCCGGACCAGGCGGCCGGCGACCTTCTCGGCCGAAAGCTGCCGCACCGACTGGGGGCGGAACTTCAGGTCCTTGGCAAGGGCCAGCTCGAGCGCCGCCCGGCTTTCCCGGTCGGCCCCCTCCCAAAACGCCACCGCCGCGGCGCGCTTCTCGTCGTCGTCCATCAGCTCCCAGACCGCGTACGGCCCCTGCGCCTCGATCGCCTCCATCAAGCTCGTCGTGTCCGCCATCGTGTCCTCCTCGTCGCAACCTCAGCCTACCGCAGCCCGAACCCGGCCACGCAGGGCACCCGATCCGAAATCCGAAATCCGAAATCCGAAATCCGAAATCCGAAATCCGACTAGATCCTATACTCCCCCCCGTCGATCACCACCACCTGCCGGCCGTCCGGGTGCAGGAGGACCGCGCGCTCGGCCTGGATCGGGTTGCCCTTCGCGTAGACGATGTCCTGGTGGACCACGTTCTCGGGGTCCTCGAAGTCCTCGACCCCGACCACCCCGCCGAGGTGGTCCGAGCGGCCGAAGGCCCAGTGGACGCCGGCCTTCTCGTCCTCGAGGACCGAACCCGTGACCTCGGCGCGGTCTTTGACCCCGAAGGCGACCTCAGCGATGTTGGCGCGCGCCGGATCGGCGTCGAAGAAGGCGGCGTAGCGGTCGGCCGCCGGGCCGTCGCCCTCCACCACCACGACGCTGTTGGCGACCACGTGGAAGAGCACCAGCTCGTCGTCCTCGATGACCGGGATGGTGCCGGCCGTCCACGAGGGCACGGCCTCGTGCTCGCCCTCGTAGGGCACGATGAAGGTCTCGCCCGAGGGCAGGTTGATGATGCGGTCGCCCTGCTTGCCGCGCGGCAGGAAGCCGTCGTCCATCTCCGCCACGCGGTGGCGGAGGTCGAAGAAGCAGCGGTGCCCGGTCGAAAACAGCACGTCGCACAGCACGGCGCCCTGCATGGCGTCGAAGATGGCCTTGCAGCGCGCGGCGACCTGCCGGTAGTCGGCGGCCAGCGCGGTGCCTTCCATGCGCTCCTCGACGCCGGGCATGGACGCGGCGCGGAAGTCGTCCAGCGCCTCGGCGAGCCCGGCCAGCGGTGCGGTGGCCGAGAACTCGGTCATCGCGATGACCAGGGACGACTCCGTCAGGGCCGATCGCAGATCGACCTCCTCGCCGCCGAGCCGTCCCGCGGCCGGGAGGTCGGCGTTGTTGGCGCCGGTCGCCGGGAACTCGAGCAGCGGGCGCACCTCGAAGCCGCCGGCGGCCGCCAGCTGCAGCATCTCATCGCGCCAGCGCGCGGCCATCGCCCGCCGCGCCTTCCAGGCCTCGTGGTCGGGGACCCCGTCGCGCGGCACGTCTACCGCGAAGGTCACCACCTCGCCGGGCTGCGGGTCGAAGACATCCCGCAGCAGTTTCTTGACATCGAGCATGGTCCCGTCCTTTCGTCGCGCGCCCGATTGTACTCCGGGTGGGGTATGCTGACCCGCCATGAGCCACCACGAGATCACCGCCGCCGTCGTCGGCACCGGCCATCTCGGCCGCCACCACGTCCGCCTGCTCGCCGCCATGGACGGTGTCCGCTTGATCGGCGCCTTCGACAGCGACCGCGAGCGGCTTCAAGCGATCACGACCGAGCACGGGGTCGCCGCCCTCGATTCCGTGGCCGCGGCGGCCGAGGCCGACGCGGTCGTCGTCGCCACGCCCACCGTGAGCCACCGCGAGGTCGCCGGCGCCCTCATCGAGTCCGGCTGCCACGTCCTGGTGGAAAAGCCGATCGCCTCCACCGTGGCCGAGGCCGAGGAGCTTATCGCCCTCGCCGAGCGGGCGGGCACGGTGCTGGCGGTGGGCCACGTCGAGTACCACAACCCCGCCGTGCAGGCCGCCCTCGGGCTCGCCGACGGCGTCCGTTACCTGGAGTCGCAGCGCCTGTCGCCCTTCACCGCGCGCTCGGTGGACGTGGACGTGATCCTCGACCTGATGATCCACGACCTCCAGATCACCCTCGCGGTGGCCGGCGAGACGCCGTCCGAGATCCGCGCCGTGGGCGTGCCGGTGCTCACCGACAAGGTCGATCTCTGCCACGCCTGGGTCGAGTTCCCGGGCGGACTGGTGGCCAACCTCACGGCGAGCCGGGTGTCGGCGGAGCGGATCCGCAAGCTGCGGCTCTTCGCCCGCGAGTCCTACTTCTCCATCGACTACGCCGAGCAGAGCGTGTCCTCGGCGCAGCTCCTGCGCGGCCCGACGGGCGTCGAGATCGCACCACGGCAGGTCGAGGTGCGCCAGGACGAGCCGCTGCGGGCGGAGCTCGAGGCCTTCGTCGGCACCTGCCGCGGCGAGCGCACGCCGACCGTCGACGGCCGGACCGCGGCCGCCGCGCTGGCTGCGGCCGTCACCATCCGCGGCTGCGTCGAGCAGCGCTAGCCCGGGGCCGCCGGATAAGGCGCGCCCCTGCAGACCTTTGACCTCACGTAGAATGGCCGCGCCGGAGGTGGCTCATGCGACCGAGGTTCCAGCTGCTGGACGAGGACCTGGCGGACCGGATCATCACCGAGGCGGCACTCGTGCTCGCCGGAGTCGGCGTCGAGGTCAACGACCCGTCAGTCCGCGAGCTGCTCGCCGCCCATGGCGCCGAGATCGGAGACGGGGACGGCCGGGTGCGGCTGGGCGAGACAATGGTCGAGGCGGCGCTGGACGCGACGCCGCTCTCATTTTCGCTCTACGACCTCGCGGGCCGCGAGAGCCACCGCTTCGACGGCGTGCGGACCCACTTCACCCCCGGCTCGGCCGCGATCAACATCCTCGACCGGTCGACGGGGGCGATCCGCCCCGCCGTCACCGCGGATCTCGTCCGCATGGCCAAGCTGGTCGGCGGCCTCGGACGCATGGACGCCCAGAGCACGGCGCTGGTGTCGTCGGACGTGCCCGAGGCGGTGTCGGACAGCTACCGCCTGTTCATCAACCTGCTGTACTGCGGCAAGGCGGTGGTCACCGGCGCCTTCACGATCGAGGGTTTCGCCGTCATGCGCGAGCTCCTGCTCGCGGTGCGCGGCACGGCGGAGGCGCTCGCGGCGCGACCGCCGGCTCTCTTCACCTGTTGCCCGACCTCGCCGCTGCGCTGGACCGACGAGGGCGTCCGCAATCTGGTGGACTGCGCCCGCTCGGGCATCCCGGTGGAGATCGTGCCGGTGCCGCTGACCGGCTTCATGGCGCCGGTCACCCTGGTCGGAACCCTCATCCAGCACACCGCCGAGGTGCTGTCCGGCGTCGTCATCGCCCAGCTCGCGCAGCCGGGCGTGCCGCTGCTCTTCGGCGGCTCGCCCGCGATCTTCGACCTGCGCTACGAGACCACCCCGATGGGCGCCGTCGAGACCTCGATGCTGACCTCGGCCGCCGCCGAGATCGGCCGCCGGCTGGGCATGCCGACCCAGGGCTACATCGCGCTCTCCGACTCCAAGGCCCTCGACGCCCAGGCCGGACTCGAGACCGGCATCGGTGCGACCCTCGCGGCCCTCGCCGGGATCGACAACGTCTCCGGTCCGGGAATGCTCGACTTCGAAAGCTGCCAGAGCCTCGAGAAGCTGGTGGTGGATCACGAGATCTGCCTGATGACCGACCGCCTGCGCGCCGGTATCGAGCCGCGCGACGACTTTCCGGCGCAGCCGCTGCTCGAGGAGCTGCTGGCCGAGAAGCACCTCCTGATCGCCGATCACACCCGGAGGCACCTGCGCGCGGAGCTCGCCTTTCCGGGCCCGGTGATCGACCGCACGAGCCGGCCGCGCTGGCTGGAGGAGGGCGGGCGGACCCTCGGCGAGCGCGCCGCGGCGGAGGTCGACCGGCTGGTCGCGGACGCCGCGCCGAGCCCGCTCGACGAGGACGCCAGACGCGGGCTCGAGGAGGTGATGGCGGCCGCCGCCCGCGCCGCCGGGATGGACAAGCTGCCGGCGCGTGAGGCATGAGCCGCATCGCCGACTCGGGAGCGCGGGTGCAACGCGCTCAGGAGTCGGAGAGGTCGAGCCCGGTCAGCTGCCGGCGTTCCACCGGCGGCAGCTCCTCCCACGACGCGGCCAGCCAGCTGACGCCGTCGAGGAACGCGTTCGCCCGGTCGGTGTGGCGGCACACCGACCGCGCCAGCCGCCAGAAGGCCGGCGAGTGGTCGAGATGGAAGGCGTGCGCCAGCTCGTGCGAGACCACCGCCTCCAGCACCCACGGCGGCATCAGGCGCAGGGCCGCGTTGAGGCGCACGATGCCGGTGCGCGGGCTGTAGGAGCCCCAGCGGGAGCGCTGCGTGGTGACGAAGCGGACCTCGCTCACCCGCGGCGGCTTCGCGAACCTCGCCGCCACCTTGCGCGCCACGGCCTCGGCCCCGCCGTCGCCATTGACCGCGTCGGCACGGCTGCGCCGGAGCAGCCGGCGCGCGAGCTCGACGACGACCTCGTCGAGCTCCTTGCCGGAGACCCGCGGCGGCGCGCTCACCGACAGGGTGCTCCCACGCAGCCGCGCGTTGATGTTCTTGACCCTCTTCCGGACCACGACCAGGTCCAGGGTCACGCCGTCGACGACCAGCTTGCTGACATCTCCCGTCACGGCGCGCATGCTACCCGAAAACCCGTCAAAGTCAGCCATCGAGCGAACGGAATTTTTCAGGTCATCCGAAATCCGGTGAGATGGGGACGGTTTGATTTCGGATTTGGGATTTGCTCGCGGCCTATGGCCGCGGCGTCTACCCGCCATGAGCGGGTGGCCGATGGCCGGCCTCCACCCACCCTTCCTTCCCGGCCGTCGGCCACATTCCGCTCCTGACGGGCAGTGCCGGATTTGGGATTTCCACCCACCCACCCGAACCACAGCGGCACGGAGAACACAGAGAAACCACAGAGAGACATCATGACCTCGCACCAGGATGATCTCGGGATGGTCCTGCGATGAGTCTGCAACCCCTCTGTGCGGCTCTGTGACCTCTGTGCCTCTGTGGTGCAACGGACTTTTCGATCGGTGTGAACGACGCGGAGGTGGAAACCGCAGCCGCGAAGCCTGCCCGCTGCCCCGGTCGCTGCTCCGGTCGCTGGTTTCCTGCCCCGGCCGCTGACCCTGACCCTGCCAATTGTCGCTGCGGCTGCTCCTGATCACTGCGAGGTCCGGATCGCCCCCTCGTGCTTTTCCGAACGACCTGATGCTCCTCAGCCGACGCCGACAACCACTGGCCCCCGCCGCTGGCGGGCACCGCTCAGGGCGCGATTACGGCCGGAACCGCGCGTCGGCCCCCGCGGCGCGGCGAGGGCGTGTTGAGCCCGAGCGCCTTCTTGATCAGGGTGCCGTCGGCCTGCGAGATGCCCACTGAGGGAATCGTGATGCTGGGATCGTCGCCGCCCATGGGCGGCAGCCCCTGCGGCAGGTTGTTGACCACCAGGACCGCCACGGCGCCCACGTTCTGAGCGTTCTTCACCTTCTCCGTGAAGAAGCAGCTCCCCCGGTCGACGACGGCGATCCTGCCCGCGATCTCGTCGGCGTTGACCAACGCCTCGCAGCCGAGGTTCGGGGCGTCGGACCCGTCGCGCACCACGGCCAGCTCGCCGGTCACTCCCACGAGGTCCACCGGTGGCCCGAACTGGGCGGTCTGCACCGCATAGCTGCCGGCGATGCCGGAAGGTGCGCTGATCCTCAGCCTGGGGGCGTTCTCGAGCACTTGCGGCGCCGCGGCCACCGTGGCGGGGCCGTCCCAGGCGAGGCGTCCGGTGTTGACGGCGGAGCTCAGACGCTGCTCGTCGCTCATCACGTTCCAGTGGAGCCCGAGGTCGGGGTCGAAGGCGAAGACCGTGTAGATATCCGGCAGACCCTGGGCGCCGGGGAGGGAGGGCAATGAGCCGGTGCTCGAGTCGACGAAGCTGGCGAAGCCCAGCCCGTGGGCGAGCTCGTGCAGCGCCACCATCGCAAAGGAGGCCTGCCCGGCCGGCGTGTTGCCGTCGAGCCCGTAGTAGTAACGGTAGGTGGGCGCCAGGCAGCCCTCGTCGATCGAGCTGTTGAAGTTGACGATGATATCGCCGGTGTTGGGCGGGCGCCCGTTCTCGGTGGAGCTGAGGTTCTCGCCCGCCAGGGCCTCGGCCAGGGCGCCGGGATACCAGGTACCCCCGCGCGGGGCGTTGGTGAAATCGGCGAACAGGAAGCGGGCGCCGGCCGCGGCCAGCACCGCGCCCTCGTCGGGGTCGCAGTCGAGCTCGTCGAACTCGCTGTCGACGTTGATCTCGATGGCGCTGCCGAGAAGGGCGGCCCAAACGTCCGCGGCCCACTGCAGGGCGGCCAGCCGCTGCCCGCCGAGGGTCGTCCCGCCCGGGTTGGCCGGCGCCAGGGGAACCTCGGTTGGGTCGTTGAAGCCCGTGTCGGCCGCGTCCTTGACCCGGATGGTCACGCTCGAGGTGCCGGCCGGCCAGCCGATGTCGCGAAAGTGCGACAGCGTCAGGTCGACCTCGCCGAAGGGCACCGCCGGCGACGCGGTCGGCTCCATCAGGAGGTCCGGAGCCGCTGACAGATCCCAGTGCGAAACCGACGACCCCGGCTCGAGGGGGTTCGGGGTGTAGAGCAGCACCCGCCCGAGCTCGTCGGCGCCCGCACGACGGGTCGGGTCGATGGCCAGGGTCGCGTTGACCGCGTTCGCCTTGGCCGCGGCGGGACCGCCCAGAACCACGGCCGCCGGCTCGGCAGGCCAGGACTTCAACGCGCCCGGGCCCAGGAACTTCTCGGCGCCGTGCCTGTGGTCCACGCACCAGGTCTCGAAGTCCCCGCCCGGCCGCACCGTGACTCCCATGACGTGCAGAAAACGGCCGTCGAGATCGACGCCCGTGCCGCCGCCCTCGATCTCGAGCACCCGCAGCCCCCCGGTGGAGCGGTCGAGGGCCTTCATGATCGCAGCCGACAGCGGGTCGGCCTGCCCCGGGGGCGGCGTCGCCAGGAGGCGGTCGGAACGGTCGCCGGAGATGACCCCTGAGGGCGGGCCGGCGGCGACCCGCGCGCCCGCCTTGTCGGTCCCACCGGGTCCCCGTCGATCGCCGTCCGCGCTCGCCGACGCCGCGAGCACTGCCAGGAAGACGGTTATCGGCAGGGATGCCAACAGCCGGCTGCCTCGCCTGGTTTGAACTCCACGTCGACTCATGCCCAGCTCCTTCACGGCACCACCCGAGGATACCGAAACCCGCTCGCTGCAGGAGGCAACCGCCCACCGCGTGCCGGTTATTGCCGCGATGTGGCCCCGCTTTCTCTCGGCGCCGGCTCGAGAGTTCCTCGTCGGGGCCCGGGATCTCCCGGCCCGCCCGGGCTCGAGGCACCGCGCCCCGGCGGACACACGCCGGAGCAGCCTCGGGCGGGCCGGAGCCGGGGCAAACGTCAAGCCCGTTGACTCGCTGCTCGGGCGTGGGCTAGTTTGGCAGGGCAGGTCGCGGGCGGCGCCCTTCGATCGGCGCCGGTGCGGGATCCACTGCACTGTGAGACTCTCAGGAAGCGCGTTGCACCGAGGAGGAGGAGACCCATGCTCCGTGTCGTGATGTCGCTCGTCGCCGTCGCACTGTTGATCGTCCCGGGCGCCGCAACCGCCGGCGACCTCCAGGAACCGACCGGGTGGCAGAACCCGCCCGAGTCGGTGATGAAGGTTCTGCACGCGCCCCAGCTTCCGTGGGTCTGGACCGCTCCCTCGGGCACGCACCTGATGCTCGCCGACCCCGTCACCTACCCCCCGCTCGCCGAGCTGGCGTCGCCCATGCACGTGCTCGCCGGCATGCGCGTCGACCCCGCGGTGGGCAACATCCACGGCCGGCACGGGGCGACCACGCCGCGCCTGGTGGCGGTCGGGAGCGGCGCGGAGCGGCCACTCCCCCTGCCCGCCGGAATCGAAGTCCACAGCGTGAGCTGGACCGCGGACGGGAGCCGCTTCGCCATGATCACCAGGCACGCCGACCACATGGGCCTGTGGGTGGGATCGGTCGAGGGTGAGCTCAAGAAGATCGAGAACCTGGCCGTCAACCAGCTCCTCGGAAACGGCGCGTCCTGGCTGCCGGATCAGCAGCGCCTTCTGGTGCGCCGCTACCCCGACCGCGGCGCGCCGCCCGAGCCGCCGGCCATCCCGGCGGGACCCGAGATCCTCGAGGGATCCGGGGCGACGGCACGCTCCACGTACGAGGCGCGCAACCTGCTGGAGACCGCCCACGACGACGCGCTCTTCTCCTACTTCGCCACCTCCGAGCTGGTGGTCGTCGACCCGGCGAAGGGAACGCTCGAGGTCCTGGGTGAGCCCGCCGTCTTCTCGACCGCGGATTTCTCACCGGACGGGCGTTTCCTGCTCGTCGAGCGCCTGGTGGGCCCCTGGTCCCACGAAGTGCCCTGGTGGCGCTTCGCCAGCGAGCTCGAGATCTGGAACGCCGACGGCAAGAAAGTGGCGACCGTCGCCTCGCTGCCGGTGGCCGACCAGGTGCCGATCCACGGCGTGCCCCTCGGACCGCGCGGCGCCTCCTGGCGGGCCACCGCACCGCACGAGCTCTACTGGGTGGAGGCCCTGGACGGCGGCAACCCCGTCGCCGAGGCCGAGCACCGCGACCGGCTCATGCGCCTCAGGGCGCCCTTCACCGGCGCTCCCGAGGAGGTCTTCCGCGCCGAGCACCGCATCGTGGACTGGCAGGACGGGTGGGGCGCCGAGGGCGGCACGCTCATGCTCACCGAGCGCGAGCGCATCCGGCGCTGGCTCTCCACCTGGCTGCTGGACGTGGACGCGGGCAGCTCGAAGCTGTGGTTCGACCTCAACGAGGACGACCGCTACAACTCGCCCGGCCGGCCGGTTAGCCGACCCCTTCCCAACGGTGAGTGGGTCCTGCGCCAGAAGGACGATGCCGTCTACTTCTCCGGCAGCGGGGCCACCGACGAGGGCGACCGGCCGTTCCTCGACCTGCGCCACATGCAGACCGGCGCGGTCGAGCGTCTCTTCCGCAGCGACCCGGAGCGCTACGAGGTCTTCGTGGCCTTTGCCGGCTCCGACGACCGCTTCGTGATGCGCTCCGAGTCCGCGGTCGAGGTCCCGAACTACTTCCTGGCGACCCTGGGCGGGACCATCGAGGCGCCCACGGGCGAGGCCACCCGGGCTCTCGCCCGCGAGCCCATCACCCGCTTCGAGGATCCCACGCCCGAGCTACGGCAGATCGAGAAGCGCCTGGTGCGCTACGAGCGCGCCGACGGCGTGCCTCTTTCCTTCGAGCTCAACCTGCCACCCGGGTACGTCGAGGGCACCCGCCTGCCGACCGTGCTCTACGCCTACCCCCTGGAGTACTCCGACCCGTCCACCGCCGGCCAGGTGCGCGGCTCGAGCCAGCGCTTCAGCCGCTTCTACGGCGCCTCCCACCTCTTCTTCCTGCTCCAGGGCTACGCGGTGCTCGACAACACGACCATGCCCATGATCGGCGACCCTGAGACAACCTACGACACCTTCGTGCCGCAGCTGGTGGCCGACGCCGAGGCCGCGGTGGCCAAGGCGGTCGAGATCGGCGTCGCCGACCCCGAGCGCATCGGCATCATCGGCCACAGCCACGGCGGGCTCATGGTGGCCAACCTGCTGGCCCACACCGACCTCTTCCGCGCCGGCATCGCCCGCTCGGGCTCCCACAACAAGACCATGCAGCCCTTCGGCTTCCAGTCCGAGCGCCGATCGCTTTTCGAGGCCCGCGACGCCTACATCGAGCTCTCGCCCACCTTCTTCGCGGACAAGGTCAACGAGCCGGTGCTGGTGATCCACGGCAAGGCCGACTCCAACCCCGGTACCCTCACCATCCAGTCCGAGGTCTTCTTCGAGGCCGTCCGCGGCTCCGGCGGCACCGCCCGTCTCGTGCTGTTGCCCTTCGAGGACCACGGCTACCGCGCCGAGGAGAGCATCGAGCACGTCCTCTGGGAGCAGATCCGGTGGTTCGACCAGTACGTGAAGAACGCCGAGCCCAGGGGGGACGCCGGCCCGTAGACCGAAGCCGTCCCGGCCGCACGCAGCGAGCCCCGGCGCGAGAATGCCGGAGGGCAGTGGGGACAGAATCAGGACTGAATCTGTCCCCTCGACGGTTCATTGAACTCGCTGCATGGGCGGAGCTTGCCACTGGCCATTCAGAGCGGCGTCCTTCGGCCAATAGAGGCGCATCGCTGACCAGAAAGGTCCGTCCGGTGCCGGGAGCCAGTTCGACTCCTTGTCCGCACCCGGTGAATCGTGCTGAATATAGAGTGTCAGCCCACCGTCGGCATCGAG
>DATIVB010000256.1:0-7250 GCA_035466375.1 Chondromyces sp. | reverse complement strand
GGCCCTGCGCGAGGTCGAGGGGGCGCTGGTCGCGGGCGAGGCCTCGAGTCGGAACTTCGAGTTCACCAGCGAGCGCGTCGCCGAGGCGCGGGCCGCCGACAGCCTCGCCAAGGAGCGCTACCAGCGCGGCGTCGGCTCCCTGCTCACGGTCCTCGAGACCGAGCGGCGGCTGCGCCTCGCCGAGCAGGCCAAGATCACCGCGACCTCGGACCTGTGGAACGCCCGCATCGACCTCTTCCTCGCCCTCGGCGGCGACTGGGGCACCGACCGAGAAGCATCCGAAAACCCTGGCAAGGAAACCACCGTGAACTCAAATGACGGTGATTCCGTCGAGGCCAGTATGAAGCCCGAAATTCCTCATTCCGAATTCCTAATTCCGAATTTCCCCGAGGTATCCTGATGTCCTCCAAGCTCCTCAAGATCATCATCCCCATCATCGTCCTGGTCGCCGGCATCGCCGCGGCGGCCTTCATCGCCTCCTCGCGCACCGCGCCGCCGCGGCAGGAGCACCCGCCGTTGGGGCCGCTGGTCGACGTCATGCCCGCCGAGGTCGGCGAGGTCGACGTCCTGGTCACGGGCCACGGCGAGGTGGTGCCCAAGGTCGCCATCGACGTCGTTCCGCAGGTCGCGGGCCGCGTGGTCGCCGCGCACCCCTCGTTGGTCGCGGGCGGCTTCTTCACGGCCGGCGAGGTGCTGGTGGAGATCGACCCGCGCGACTACGAGCTCGCGGTGGATCGCTCGAAGGCGGCGGTGGCGCGGGCCACGGTCACTCTCGAGCGCGAGGAGGCGGAGGCCGAGGTGGCGCGGGCGGAGTGGTACGGCCTGAACCCCGGCGAGGAGCCGAGCGGCCTCGTGGTCCGCGAGCCCCAGGTGCGCCAGGCGAAGGCGGAGCTCGAGGCCGCGCGGGCGGACCTGGCGATGGCCGAGCTCAACCTCGAGCGGACCCGGGTGACGGTTCCCTTCGACGGCGTCGTCGTTTCGGAGAGCGTCGACGAAGGCCAGTTCGTCAGCACCGGCGCGCGCTTGGCGCGGGTCTACGGCACCGAGTCGGTCGAGGTGCGGGTGCCTCTCGACAGCCGCGAGCTGGCCTGGTTCGACGTGCCTGCGCGTGGCGGCGGCGCCGGCGCAAAGGCCGAGGTGCGCACCAGCTTCGGTGGCGGCGTCCACACCTGGCGCGGGCGGGTGACGCGCATGGAGGCCGAGGTCAACCCGACCTCGCGCATGGTGCACGTCGTCATCGAAGTCCCGCGGCCCTACAGGGCGTCGCAGGACCGCCCCGCCCTGTTGCCCGGCACCTTCGTCGACGTCTCGATCTTCGGACGCACCGTGCAGGACGTCGCCTCCCTGCCGCGCCACGCGATGCACGACGGCGGCCGGGTATGGGTCTTCGAGGACGGCACCCTGCGCATCCGCGAGGTCGAGGTGCTGCGGGCCGACCGCGAGGCGACGCTGGTGAGGGCGGGGCTCGATCAGGGAGACCTGGTCATCATCAGCCCCCTCGACGCGGTCACCGACGGCATGACGGTCCGGATCGCCAACGGGTCGCCGGCGAACGGCCCGCCTGCGGACGCGGAGGAAGCCGGCGCCGCCGACGGTGTCGCAGCGCTTCGAAACCCGGCCGGTGGCGCGCCCCGTGACCTGCTTCCCGATTCCGATCCAGCGAATCGCGACCAGCGGATCGCCCGAGGTGCGGCATGACGGAGAGCCGCCGCGGCCCCCTCGCCTGGTTCGCCTCCAATCACGTGGCGTCCAATATCCTCATGCTCTTCATCCTGGTCTCGGGTGCGCTGTCGCTGGCCAACGTGGTGATCGAGGTCTTCCCGGAGTTCGACACCGACACCATCACCATCCGGGTGCCCTACCGCGGCGCCTCGCCGGCCGAGGCCGAGGAGGGCGTCTGCCTGCGCGTCGAGGAGGCCATCGCCTCCATCGAGGGCATCAAGCGCATCCGCTCGGTGGCGCAGGAGAACCTCGGTACCGTCATCGTCGAGCTCCAGGAGGACGCCGACAACCGCGAGGTCCTGGACGACGTCAAGGCCGCGGTCGACCGCATCGAGACCTTCCCACTCGAGACCGAGAAGCCGGTGGTCGCCGAGACCGAGACCCGGCGGCGCGTGATCACGATCGTGCTCTACGGCGACGCCTCGGAGAAGACCCTCAAGGCGCTGGCCGAGCGGGTCCGCGACGAGCTCACCGCGGTCGACGGCATCTCGCAGGTCGAGACCGCGGGCGTGCGCAACTACGAGATCTCGATCGAGGTCTCGGAGGACGCGCTGCGCCGCTACGGGCTGAGCTTCCAGCAGGTGGCCGATGCGGTCTCGATGTCGTCGCTCGACCTTCCGGGCGGGGCGGTCAAGACCCTGGGCGGCGAGATCCTGCTGCGGACCAAGGGCCAGATGTACCGCGGCCGCGAGTTCGAGGACATCGTCGTCGTCACCCGACCCGACGGGACCCGCGTCGAGCTCTCGGACGTCGCCACCGTCATCGACGGCTTCGAGGACACCGACACGGCGACCCGATTCGACGGCCGGCGGGCGGCGCTCATCCAGGTCTACCGCGTCGGCGAGGAGGGCGCGCTGCAGGTCGCGGCGGGCACCAAGCGCTATCTCGAGGAGCTCGAAAGCCAGCTGCCGGCGGGCGTCAAGGTCGACACCTGGGACGACGACTCCATCATCCTCAAGCAGCGCATCGGGCTGCTGCTGCGCAACGCGCGCCTCGGCCTGCTCCTGGTCTTCGTCTGCCTCGCCCTGTTTCTCGACATGCGCCTCGCCTTCTGGACCACGATGGGCATCCCGATCTCGTTCCTCGGCGGGCTGTGGCTGATCCCGTACTTCGACGTCACCATCAACATGATGTCGCTGTTCGCCTTCATCGTCGTCCTCGGCATCGTCGTCGACGACGCGATCGTGGTCGGGGAGAACATCTTCGAGTACCTGCAGCAGGGGCTGCAGCCGCTCGACGCCGCGATCCGCGGCGTGCGCGAGATGGCGATGCCGGTGACCTTCGCCATCGTCACCTCGGTGGCCGCCTTCGCGCCGCTGCTCTTCGTCAGCGGCAACATGGGCAAGGTCATGCGCCAGATCCCGGTGGTCGTGATCGCCGTGCTGCTGATGTCGCTGGTCGAGGCACTGCTGATCCTGCCCGCGCACCTCTCCGGCAAGGGATGGAAGCTCGGCCGCTTCATGAACAGGGCCCTCCGCCCAGTCGAACGGCTCCAGCAGCGCGTGCAGCACCTGCTGCAGCTGTGGGTCCGGGGCCCGTACCGGAAGTCCCTGGCCTTCGCCCTCGAGTGGCGTTACCTGACGGTCTCCGCCGCCCTGGCCGTGCTCATCCTGAGCGGGTCCCTGGTCGCCGGGGGAGTGATCAAGTTCAGCCTCATGCCCAAGGTCGACGCCGACAACATGATGGCCACGCTGACCATGCCGCAGGGCACGCCGGTCGAGCAGACCGAGTCGGTGCTGGCGCGGCTCGAGGCGGCCGCCCGCCAGGTGGCCCGGGAGTACGACGAGGGCCAGCCCGACGGGAGTCCGTCGGTGATCCGCCACCTCTCGACCACCGTCGGCCAGCAGCCCTCGGCGGCGGGCGGCGGACCCATGGCGCGGAGCTCGACGGGCGGCGACTCCTCGCACCTCGGCGAGGTCAATGTCGAGCTCCTGGGCTCGGAGGAGCGGGACGTCGCTTCGTCGGTCCTGGTCAGCCGCTGGCGCGAGCTCGCGGGCGAGGTGCCGGGAGCGGTGTCCCTGACCTTCCGCTCCAATCTCTTTTCGGCCGGCGACGCGGTCAGCGTGCAGCTCGCGCACCGCGACTTCGACGTGCTGCTGCAGGCGGTGGACCGCCTCAAGGACAGCGTCGCCACCTACCCGGGGACCACCGACGTGGCGGACTCCTTCCTGCCGGGCAAGAAGGAGCTCAAGCTGAGCCTGACGCCGGAGGGGCGCGCGGTCGGCCTGACACTGTCCGATCTGGCGCGCCAGGTACGGGCGGGCTTCTACGGCCAGGAGGCGCAGCGCATCCAGCGCGGCCGCGACGACATCCGGGTGATGGTGCGCTACCCGGAGGAGGAGCGGCGCTCGCTGGGCGACATCGAGCGCATGCGGGTGCGCCTGCCGGACGGCAGCGAGGTGCCGTTCGCGATTGTCGCGAGCATCGAGGAGGGCCGGGGCTACGCGGTCATCAACCGCACCGACCGCCGCCGCGTGGTCACCGTCACCGCCGATGTGGACGAGCAGGTCGCCAACGCCAACGAGATCAACCGCGACCTGCGGGCCAAGGTCCTGCCGCAGCTGGTGCGCGACTTCCCGGGCCTGAGCTTCGATTTCGAGGGCGAGCAGCGGGAGCAGAGCGAGAGCCTCGGCAGCCTGCGCGTCAACTTCCTGGTGGCGCAGCTCGCGATCTTCGCCCTGCTGGCGATCCCGTTCCGCTCCTACGCGCAGCCGCTCATCATCATGTCGGCGATTCCGTTCGGGCTCGTCGGTGCGGTGGCAGGGCACCTCCTGATGGGCCTCGACCTGACCATGCTCTCCATGTTCGGCATGGTGGCGCTGTCCGGGGTGGTGGTGAACGACTCACTGATCCTGATCGATCTCATCAACCGCATGCGCGCCGAAGGCGCCACCGTCGACCGCGCGATCCGCGAGGCCGGGGAGCGTCGCTTCCGGCCCATCATGCTGACCACCGCCACCACCTTCCTCGGGCTGACGCCGATGATCTTCGAGACCAGCCTGCAGGCCAAGTTCCTGATCCCCATGGCGGTCAGCCTCGGCTACGGCATCGTCTTCGCCACCGCCATCACTCTGATCCTCGTGCCGTGCCTCTACCGCATCCTCGAGGACCTGAAGGCGGCGTTCGGTTTCGCTTCCGAGGACGTCGCGGCCGGGGAGACGGTGGTGGTGGAAGGGTGATGCGGAGAGTGAGGAATTAGGAATTAGGAATTAGGAATGCCGCCCGCCCACCCATTTCGAATTTCGAATTTCGGATTTCCGCCCGCCCGGGACGTGCGGCCTTCAAAGTCAGGCTGAGATGCGCGCTGCGTGGTGCCCAGTTTCCGACCACAGGGGGGGTGGGGGAAAATTCCTAATTCCTCATTCCTAATTCCTCATTCCCAGTTCACATCTGTCTTCCTCTGTTCGGCTGGAACACATCCCGGTAGTGGCGCACGCGCCACGGCAGGACGCCGTCGCCCCGCTCGACGGTGATGAGGTCGTAGCGGCACGGCCGCTCCCAGAGCGAGAACCGGCTCAGGTAGGCGGCGGAGACGCGGTTCAGCACCTGCTTCTTCTTCGCGTGCAGCGCCGCGGCGGCGCCGCCGAAGTCGGCATCCGAGCGCGCCTTGACCTCGACGAAGACGATCTCGCGCCGCCGCTCCATCACCAGGTCGAGCTCGCCGCCCGCGCCGTGCCAGTTGCGGTGGCGGTACCGGTAGCCCTTGACGAGGAGCAGCAGCAAAGCCAGCCACTCGGCCGCGCGGCCGAGACGGTACGGTGATCGGGAAGGCATGTCGAAGATTGTACCCACAGCCGCCGGCATTACGCCGTCGTTCGAACGTTTGAACGTTCCACGTTCGAACGTTCCAACCTGATCCGCCTGCAGAATCGCCGATTTCGATTGTGGGCGGACCCTGCTGACGCCCCTCCTCCACCCCGGATGTGTACCGGCATCGACGTCCTGCCCGTTGTAGGCGGGTGCTTACTGTCGGCCTACGGCCGACGTGACCAGGCGTCACAAGCGGGCAGCCGATGGCCGGCCTCCACCCACCCTTCCTTCCCGGCCGTCGGCTGCATTCCGCTTCCGCCGCCAGGTTCAGCGCCCGCCATCGTCGCATTGGGGAACGTCATCGCGATGCTCGCGTCGAGTGCGCTCCTGGCGGAGGCTGAAGCCCCCACCCACATCACGAACGAGCAACGCCATCGACGTCCCGCCGGTTGTGGGAGCGCTGTTGACTTCCAGCGAAACTCTCATTTTGCATGAGGTTCACGTGCCAACCGACGTCGCTTTCCCAAACTGAAGCCCCAAACCCCGAGCCCCGAGCCCCAAGCCCCAACTGCTACCTGGTGCTCGGGGAGGATGGGTGGAACGTTCAACGTTCCAACGTCAAACGTTCCAACGTTCAGCGCCCCAATGTTCCAACGTCTAACGTTCCAACGTTCCAACGTTCCAACTTTCCAACGTCTCAACGTTCTCGGTATGATTCGCGGCGATGCGGACGGACGACTTCGACTACGAGCTCCCGCAGGAGCTGATCGCCCAGCACCCGGCAGCGCGCGGCAGCTCCCGGCTCCTGGTGGTGGACCGCGAGGGAGGCCCCCTTCGTCACCTGGAGATCGGCGCGCTGCCGGCTCTGCTGCGCGCCGACGACTTGCTGCTGCTCAACGACACCCGGGTGATCCCGGCCAGGCTGTACGCCGCGCGGCCGACAGGACGGCGCTTCGAGCTCCTCCTGCTGCGGCACCTCGACGGGGGCTCGTGGGAGGCCCTGCTGCGTCCCTCGGCGCGGGCGCGGGCCGGCGAGCGGCTCGAGCTGGCGGACGGCGGGGCGGTGATTCCGGAGCAGCCGCGGGGGGAGGGGCGGTGGGCGGTGCGCTTCGACCCGCTGCTCGAGCTCGATCGGCTCGACCGGATCGGTGAGACGCCGCTGCCTCCGTACATCGAGCGCCCGGAGGGCGCCGTGCCGGCCGACCGCGGCGACTACCAGACGGTGTACGCCGCCAACCCCGGCGCGGTGGCGGCGCCGACGGCCGGCCTCCACTTCACCAATGAGCTGCTGGCGGCGGTGCGGTCGGCCGGCGTCGAGCTCGCCTTCCTGACGCTGCACGTGGGCCTCGGCACCTTCCGGCCGGTGGCCGTGGGGAACGTGGCCGACCACGAGATGCACGAGGAGTGGTACCACGTGTCGGAGGCCACCGCGGCGGCGGTCAACCGCGCCCTCGACGACGGTCGCCGCGTCGTCTGCGTCGGCACCACCTCGGTGCGCGCCCTCGAGGGGGCGCTGGCCGCCGGCGACGGTCGGCTGCAGCCGGGCGAGGGCTGGACGCGGCTCTTCATCACCCCGGGCTACCGCTTCCGCGGCGTCGGCGCCCTGCTCACCAACTTCCACCTGCCGCGCTCGACCCTGCTGATGCTGGTCAGCGCCCTCGCCGGCCGCGAGCGCATCCTCGAGGCCTACGCCGAGGCGATCGCGCGCCGCTACCGCTTCTTCTCCTACGGCGACGCGATGTTGATCGTTTGAACGTTAGAACGTTGAACGTTCAACG
>DATIVB010000255.1:0-1650 GCA_035466375.1 Chondromyces sp. | reverse complement strand
GTCTTCTACAGCTCCCGCCTCGCCGACACCGTCGAGAAGACCCTGCCCCCGGGCTGGGCCCGGAGGTGCTGCCACGACGAAGATGGCCGCTGCCTGGTGTGGGTCTTCGAGCCTTTCGACGCGGCGCGGGCGGGCGGCGACTCAGTCCCGTTCAGCCGTCAGCCGTGAGCTCGAGGATCCGGCGCACCTCGGCGCCCGACAGCCGCTTGTGCTCGAGCAGCCCGGCGGCGAGGAGCTCGACCGCGGCCCAACGGCGCTCGAGCTCGGCCTCGAGCTCGGCCCCGACGTCCTCGAGCAGCGGCAGCACGTCCTCGCAGTCGTCCACCAGCTTCATGGCGAGCCGCACCGCCGCGTCGAGGTCGCCCGAGGTGTCGTCCCACCGCGGCCGCCCCGACACCATGCTCTCGGCGACGACCCCGGCGAGCATGCACCGCAGCCGGCACTCGATTTCCTCCGATGACGCCCGCGGGTCCGCCCCCTCGTCGGGGTCGGCGTGGAAGCGCAGCGCCTCGGTGCTGCCCGCGTGCTCCGCATCGCCGACGATCTCGACGCCGGTGATCTGCTGTCCGCAGAGCTCGGCAATCAGGGCGTGACCGGCCTCGTGGAAGGCGGTCAGGCGCTCGCTGTCTGCGGGTCCGCCGCTCATCCGCGCCTCACAGGAGGTCCGAGTCGGCCATCGTGTAGTAGAAGTTGTCCGAGGTCCACGGGATGCTCAGTACCTCGTCGAAGGACCGCGCGGTGGGCACGATGCCGAGCGGCTCCGGCTCGCGCTCCAAGCCCGCCGCCTCGAGCGCGCGGGTCAGGAAGTGGCCGCCCGGCAGCCACGTCTCGAGCCGCTCGGCGCCTTCGGTGGCCGCCGCAGCGGCCACCCCGCCGAGAAAGGCGTCGATCATCTCCCGGTCGGGCGGCAGCAGCATGTCGACCAGGCGCGCCACGCCGTCCTCGATGCCGACCGCCGCGTAGCCCATGACCCGCCGCCGCAGCCCGGTGCGATACAGGAGCACTCGGTAGCGGCGGTTCGGGTGGCGGAAGAACCGCCAGTCGACGAACGCGGCGTCGCGGACCGCCGCCAGCGGGTAGTGGCACTGGTTCGCGGTCCAGGCGCGGTCGAGCTCTGAGGATGCGTGGTCGAGGACGGCGACCGAACCCCGCAGCCGCGGGACCCGTCGGGCGAGCGCTGCAACCTCACCGGAGAGGAAGGCGACGCCGCTTTGAAGCTCGCTGTACTTCAGGTAGCGGGCGCCGATCTCGAAGTGGTAGCGGCCCGGGATGCCGTAGTACAGGACCGAGTCGCCGCCCGCAAACAGCTCGAAGAAGAGCTCCGCCGCCTTGACGAAGAGGCCCGTCTTGCGGGAGTCGGGGTGGCTCATGATGTCCATGAGCTGCACGATCTCGACCCGACGCCCGCACCACCGGGCAGGGTACGGAACGCCGCTGTACATCACCAGCGCGGCGCCGTCGTCGCGGTCGAGGCAGAGCAGGATCCTGCGGCCGAAGGGGTTGTCGGCGTACTTCCAGCGCCACACCTCGGGCTCGAGCTCGCGTCCGAAGGCCTGCCGCCACAGCTCGAGCACCCGCGCTTCGTCGTCGTCGCGGTAGGGCCGGGCGATGAACGACCCGGCCTCGAGTTCGATGCGTCGCTCGGTCATG